>NZ_JAWVZL010000024.1:0-42806 GCF_033722195.1 Marinobacter sp. | reverse complement strand
GATGTGCCCTTTGAAGCGGCCTCCGACTACCTCTACGTGGCGGAGGGCGACTACGATGTCATCGTGATGGTCGCCGGCACCGGTACCGTGGCCATCGGACCGGCGACGGTGAGTCTCGCCAGCGGCTCCACCTATACCGTGGTGGCCCGGGAGAATGCCGAGGGCAGCGGTTTCGGCGTCCCCCTGCTGGACGATTTCATCATTAACTGACGGCGACAGCCGTTGGGCGGCGGTCTCACGGCCGCCGCCCGTTCCCGCCCCGATCCAGGCCACCAGACCCCGCATATCCCCTTCCTCCCGGCGGGCCACCGAAGCCCCCGGAGCTCCGCCCGCACCAATTCTGTCTCGACGGTTTCCGCGACACTGGCTATGGTTGGTGAACAATCGCCAAATTCATCGCAGGAACCCCGATGAGTCGTACCGATGCCCGACAGCAGGCCCTACGCCGGTCGCTGGTGGTGGTCATTGCCTACCTGGTGATCGGCGGTGGCTGGATAGCCGTCTCCGATGCCCTGCTGTTAACACTGGCAGAGGATCCGGTCGCAGTGTCCCGTGGCCAGACCCTCAAGGGCTGGGGCTTTGTCCTGGTCACCGGCCTGGTGCTGTTCGTCACCCTGTTCCAGCAGTTCCGCGCCGAAGCCCGCCAGCAGGAGCAAAAGGACCGCCAGCGTGCGGAAATCCGCGACCTCAGCCAGTTTCGCCAGAGCGTCATCGACAACGCCAATGTCTGGATCAACGTGCTGGACCCCCAGGGCCGGGTGGTGACCTGGAACAAGGCCGCCGAGCGCATCAGTGGCTACAGCCGCGATCAGGTGGTGGGGAGCGACCGGATCTGGCAGTGGCTTTACCCCGACCCGGACTACCGCGCCGAGGTCTGGGCCACCGCCAGCGAGGTGCTCTCGCACGGCCGCGAGGTGGAGGGCTTTGAAACCCGGATTACCACCCGCTCAGGCAGCGAACGTCTGATGGAATGGAGCTCACGACGTTTCTTCGACGATCGCGGCAATCTGATGGGCTCCATCGCCATCGGCTCCGACGTCACCGACCGGCGCCTGGCAGAGAAAATCCTGGCGCAGCGGGAACGCCAGCTGACCACCCTGATGGACAACCTTCCCGGCATGGCCTACCGCTGCCTTTACGACGAGTTCTGGACCATGAAATTTGTTTCAAGTGGCTGCCGGGAGCTCACCGGCTACCGCCCGGAGGAGCTGGTGGACAACAACGCGGTGGCCTTTGTCGAGCTGATCGACCAAGACTACGACGAAGCTATCCTGCAGGCGGTGGAGGAAGCCATCGCCGCGGCGGAGCCCTTCTCGGTGGAGTACCAGATCACCCGCAAGGACGGTGAGAAGATCTGGGTCTGGGAGCGGGGCCGCGGGGTCGAGGACGGCGCCAGCCTGATGCTGGAGGGCATTATCCTGGAAACCACCGATCGCAAGCGCATGGAGCAGGAGCTGTCCCGGCTGGCGACCCACGACACCCTGACCGGCCTCTATAACCGCCGCGAGATCAGCCGCATCCTTGATGAAGAAATCCAGCGCGCCGAGCGTTACGACCGCAGCCTGGCGGTGCTCTGGATCGACCTCGACCACTTCAAGCGGGTCAATGACCAGTACGGCCATGCCGCCGGTGACCGTGTCCTGCAGGCGCTCTGCGAGCGGCTCAGGGACAACATCCGCGCCGTCGATGCCATCGGCCGCTACGGCGGCGAGGAGTTCATGGTGCTGCTGCCGGAAATGGAGGAGGAAGAGGCCCGGGAAACCGCCGAGAGGCTGCGGGCGCTGGTGGCGGACAAACCCCTGGCGCTGGACCGGGAGCAGACCCTGGCGCTGACCATCAGCATCGGGGTGGCAGTCTACCCCGAGCACGGCCGCAGCCGGGACGAGCTCTGTGACGCCGCCGACAGGGCCATGTATCAGGCCAAGTCAGCGGGCCGCAATCAGGTCTGTCTGGCACGGGGCCAGTCCGCCGGCGAGAGCTGGTAGAAGCCGCTGAGGCAGCGGTACAGCGCCGGCTCCTGCTGACGCAGCTGCACCGGGGTGAGGAAGAAGGCTTCGGTCACCACCGCAAAGAGCTCGGCCGGGTCGGTGGCGCCGTAATCGTCGATGACACCGTCGCTGTCCCAGGGTTGCGCCTGCAGGCGCTCCCAGGCGTCGCTGAAGACCTGGTGCCAGTTGTCGGCGCTGATCCCCGAGGCCAGCGGCGGGGCTCCGTCGGCGGCACCGTCGAGCTGATCCAGCTGGTGGGCGAATTCATGCAGCATGACGTTGGTGGTGGTGTGGGGATCGGCCGCCTCCCAGGCCAGCTGGTCCCAGCCCAGGATGACCCGGCCGGCGTCCCAGGACTCCCCCAGCCGTTCCTGCTCCTCCACTCCGGCGATCTCGCCGTCCTGCCATTCCACCTCGGAGCGGTAGGCGCCGGGATAGACCAGTATGGAGGCCAGGCGCTGGTAGTAGTCCACCGAGAGACCGCTCACCAGCAGGGCCGCGTGACCGGCGATCAGCACCTTCATGGGCTCGGTCACCTCCTGGCCGGCGCAACCGTAAAAGTTGACTTCATCCAGGATCAGCAGGGTATTCTGATGCACCCGTTGGCGCAGCTCCCGCGGCAGCCGCCGGTAGATCGCCATGTCCCGGTACAGTTGCCGCTGCCATTGTGGCGGGAACGGCCGGCTCAGTACCCGGCGCCGGCGCAGCCGGCGATGCAGGAAGAGCCAGTAGAAGGCGAGCAGGACAATGGCGACCAGGGCGAGCCCGTAGCCAAACAGCATCGGCATTACCTCCGCGTGCGGACTGAGACGGATGACGCCCCCGCGGCTGGCCCTGGGCCAATGCTCCGCCGGAACGTCCAGGGCGATGATAGTGACTTTTGCTGTCAACAAGAACCAGACAAGGTGTACCCGATGAATCGATTTGCCCGCCGTGCCCTCCATACCTCTGCCATCCCCAACGACCTGGAGGCGGTGACCTTCCGGGACCGGGCCGGCGAGCGGCCGGAGGCTGCCGGTGTCAGCACCGCCAGCGTGGATGCCATCTGGCGCAGCGCCCAGGGTCTCTACCGCACTGGCACCCATCCGGGCATGCAGTTGTCGGTGCGCCACAGGGGCGAGCAGATCCTCCACCGGGCCATCGGCCACGCCAGCGGCAATGGCCCCCACGACTCGGCGGATACCCCGCGGGTCGCCATGACCACCGAGACCCCGGTGTGCTACTTCTCCGCCTCCAAAGCGGTGACCGCCCTGCTGATGCACATGCTGGTGGAACAGGGCCTGATCAGCCTGATGGATCCGGTGGCCTATTACTGCCCGGAATTCGCCCAGAGCGGCAAGCGCACCATCAATATCCACCAGATCCTGTCCCATCGTGGCGGCATACCCGCGATCCCCAAGGGCACCCCCATCGATGTACTCTGGGATCAGGACGAGATCTGGCGCCTGCTGTGCGAGGCCGAACCGGTGGAAGTGGACGGTACCAAGTTCGCCTACCATGCCATCACCGGCGGCTACGTGCTGCAGCGGGTGCTCGAGAAAGTTACCGGCGACACCATCGAGGCGTTCCTGGACCGTCACATCCGCAAGCCCATGGGCATGCGCTGGTTCACTTACGGCATCAGCCGCGACCGGGTCTCGGACCTGGCCACCAACTACGCCACCGGCCCGACACCCCGGTTTCCGGTGTCCTGGGTGATCAACCGCGCCCTGGGGGGTGACATCCACACCGTCGAGCAGGTCATCAACGACCCCCGCTTCCAGGAAGCGGTGATCCCGGCCGGCAACCTCTGCGGCACCGCCGAGGAAATGGGACGGTTCTACCAGATGATGCTCAACGGCGGGGTCTGGAACGGCCGGCGCATCTGTGAACCGCTGACCGTGCACCGGGCCATCCAGCAGTACGGCTCGCTGCAGATCGACCGCACCCTGATGATCCCGATGCGGTTCAGCGCCGGCCTGATGCTGGGGGGCAACCCGGTGGGTCTGTGGGGCCAGCACAGCCGTTACGCCTTCGGCCACATCGGCCTGATCAACAAGCTGTGCTGGGCGGACGCAGGGCGGGACATCTCGGTCAGCCTGCTCAACACCGGCCTGCCCATCGTGGGTCATCACCTCCCGGCACTGGCGAAGTTCGTCTACACCGTGTGCCGGGAATTCCCGCTGATTCCCGAGTCGGAGCGCCCGCTGGCCACCGCCTGAGACCGCAGAGCTCAGACGGTAGGCAGCTGCTGCTCCAGGATGCCGATCACCGACGACAGGATGTCGCGGAAATCGGTCAGGGTCTGGGTGCGCTGGATGACGTCCTCCCGCAGGTCGTCGAGCCGTTCCAGTTTCGGCACCACCCGGCGGATGCCCTCGGTGATCACCTCGTAGGGGTAGTGGTGGTCCTGGACGCTGAGTTTGTTCAGCTCCGCCACTTCCTGACTGAAGATGCTGATGATGTCGTAGATCATGTCCTTGTGGGCGATGCTGCCGGCCTCCCAGTAGGCATCGTCCAGCAGTTCCAGCAACGACAGGTATTCACGCAGGGTGTCGGCGACAGACGTCGGGGCCATGGCAGGGGCTGCTCCGCGGTGGGTTGGGGGGACGGCGGTGACAAATTTCCTGGAACTATAGCAGGGCTGTGAGCGTGTAGTAGGCGTTTACAGGGATTTTAATGATGTGAAACTCTGTTCATAATTATTGCGCTTGGTCGGACAGTCATGCAGACTGTTGTGAAAAAGTGCAAGTATAAGAACCCGTCTCGGCGATCAGGATTATCCCGGAACCACCTGCACAACTCAGCGGATGAGAGAATCTATGGATACCCCATGTCCCCCGGCGCCGGACACCGACCGGCCGGTCCACCTCGACCAGCACGACAGCGTGCGAACCCACGTATGCCAGCGCCTCAGCGACGAAGTCAGGCGGCTTGAAAACCGCATCGAGAGCCTGCGACGCACCGACGCCCCTCACGCAGCCATCATCATTGCCACCTACGAGCGCATGATCGAACGCAAACGCGGATTTATGGCCCGCTGGGGCCTGGCGGACCGGCGCAACTACTGACGCCCGGGCACGGGCTGGGTAGCAAAGCTGGTGGTGGCATCGGTCTTGTTGGCGCAATAGGCCGGATTGTCCCGGCTGTCGTCCGGGTCGGCGGTGCTGGCGTCGGGAATCTGCGCCGGCTCGTCCCTGGAGGTGAAGATCACCAGTGTGGCCATCGGGTAGTCCAGCTCCGCCCGGACGCAATCCGGGCTCTGGCCGTTTACCGTGATGGCGTCGGTTTCACTGATGAAGAGGGTATCGGTCAGCTCAGCAATGAAATCCTGTGACAGTGACATCCTGCCCAGGGTGCGGCCGGTGAAGGAGGCCTCCACCAGCTCCGGCGGGTTGTAGCCCAGGGTACCGAAGCTGGCGGAACCGAACTGGGTGCCCACCAGCAGGCTCTGCAGCTCCGGTACGCCCGCGCTGACCCCTTCCTCCGCGGCCCGGGCGATGTACTGGACGGTGCGGATGACCTTGTCCGAGCTGTTCTCCCCCGCTGGCGCGTAGACCCAGGCCAGAAGCGGATAGACCCATTCCCGTGCCGGCAGCGGCAGGCCCTGCTCGGTGGCTCCCTGGTCAATAAAGCGGATGCTGGCGTCATTGGAACGGCTGTTGAAGGTGCCGGCCACCCCCAGATCGATGCGCTCACTGATGTACTGGCGGGCATCCCGGAAGTTGGCCACTTCGCCGGCGGCGATCACCTGGGCCATGAGGTCGTAGGGGTTGCGCAGCCTGCTGTAGCCAAGGCCCTCGCTGGCCGGTTGCGAACCCATAAAGGCATCGACATGGTCCCGCAACGCCTGGGCCCAGGCGCTGGCGTCGGCATCATTGCCATCGGCGGGCTCGATACCCCGATAGAAGTCCCAGAACAGGCTTGCTTCCAGGTCCTGGCGCCGTTCGATGGTGAAGGTGGAGAACACCAGCTCCACATCGCTGGCCGGGTTCAGGGCGCTGTCGCCGGAATCGCCGGAGCCGCAGGCGCTGAGGGTCAGCAGGGTGACGCCCAGAAAGGCCAAAGTGTGACGCTGATTCATGTTGCTGTCCCCCGGGATGCGAAGCAAGGCGTTTGGCGCTAAAGTGAAGGGTCCGGGCAAGCGGACAACGGACAGGGCACTGCGAGTCCGTGACCATTGCGGCCGGATGGGGCACGACGATAACGGAAAACCCCGGGGCCTTCCCGCGTGGAGATCACATTTTGCAGCGACAGGTAACCTCAGCCGGCCTGGTCTGGCTGGTCATCCTGGCCCTCGGGCTCGCCTTGGGGCCGGCCGGTGCCGGTGCGGCCGCCAGCAATCGCTGCCAGGACCAGGCGGTGGTGATCAGCCAGCACCAGCAGGTCTACGATCTCGCTTCCTGCCTCTGGTACCTGGAGGATCCTGAGGGTGCGCTGAGCCTGGACGAGGTCCGCAACGAGTCCGCCCACCCCTTTACCCGCCACGAAGGCGGCATGCTCAATTTCGGCTACACCGATTCCGCCTACTGGGCCCGGTTCGACCTGCGCCTGGCGTCCGGCGAGGTCAACCGGGACTGGGTGCTGGAGCTGGCATTGCCGCTGGTGGACCAGGTGGACCTGTACCTGGCGCGGGACGGCGAGCTGGTGGAGCAGCGCAGTGCCGGCTACGAGGACGCCTGGTCCGAGCGGGACCTGGCACTGCCCAACCCCACCTTCAAGCTGGACCTGAGCGCCGACAGCGCCACCCGGGTCTACCTGCGGGTCAGTACCCTCAACACCTTCCGCCTGCCGCTGACACTGTGGCACCCGGACCGCTACATCGAGAAGGTGTCGGTGGAGGAAGCGGTGCGGGGCATCCTGCTGGGCAGCGTGCTGGCGATTCTGGCCTACAACCTGTTCGTGGCGGTGGCGGTGCGCGAGCGCAGCAACGTTTACTACGTGCTCTATCTGGTGTCCGCCACGGTGTTTATCTTTACCGAGCAGGTCCACGGTATCCAACTGCTGGACCAGCGCCCCGCCTTCCTGCACAAGGAGTACCTGCATTACCAGATCATGATGACCTGGTTCTGGGGCCTGCTGATGGCCCGGTCGCTGCTGGAGACCCGGGAGAAATCCCGGGACCTGGACCAGATCCTGCGCCTGTGCCTCTACTCGGTGGTGGCGAGTTTCGCCCTCGCCCTGTTCATGCCCTACCACATCGCCATGGAGTGGATCGTCATCGGTTCCATTGTGCTCTGCATCACCATGATCGTGGTGAGCTACCTGTCCTGGCGCTACTACAACCCCGCGGCCAAGGCCTACTTCTTCGCCTGGACGGCGGCACTGACCGGGTTCGGCGTCTACGCCTTCACCGTCATCGGCTACCTGCCGCTGAACACCTTCACCGCCTACTCGCCCCAGGTGGGCCTGAGCGCCCAGATCATCCTGTTCTCCTTCGCCCTGGCGGATCGCATCAAACAGGTGCAGGGGGAATCCCTGAACTGGAGCCAGCGGGCCCTGGCCAACTTGCGGCGCTACCAGTCGCTGTTCGACAATGCCGTCGAGGGCGTGTTCCAGATGTCGCTGGACCGGCGTTTCATGACCGCCAATCCCGCCATGGCGGAGCTGCTGGGCTACACCAGCAACCGTGAGCTGATCGAGAAGGACCCGGATGTGCTGGACACCTGTTTCGCCGAGGAGCGCATGCGGCGCTGGGTGGTGGAGCAACTGGAGCACAAGGGCACCCTCAAGGGCGTGGAGGCACGCTACTACACCCGCCAGGGCGAGGAACGCTGGGCCACCATCTCCCTCCACACCGTCTACGGCGCCGACGGCGAGCCCCTGCACCTGGAAGGCACCTGCATTGACGCCACCGAGCGCCACCAGCGCCAGCAGATCGAGAAAGAGCGCGAACACGAGCGCATGGAGAAGGACCTGGCCCGCAATTCCGCCCAGGCCAAGAGCCAGTTCCTGGCCAACATGAGCCACGAGATCCGCACTCCCCTGGCGGCCATCATCGGCTATGGCGAAAGCCTGCTGGACCGGGACCTGAGCCCGGAGGAGAAACGCGCCAGTGCCGAGACCGTGGTGCGCAGCGGCCGCCACCTGCTGGACCTGGTGAACGACATCCTCGACCACTCCAAGATCGACGCCAACAAGCTCGACGTGGACGTGGTGGCGGTCAACCTGCCTGAGCTGCTGGACGAGGTGCGGGCCTTCTTCGTCCCCAGGGCTCGGGAGAAGGGCGTGGATTTTGGCATCCTCTGCGAATACCCACTGCCGGAGCAGATCCAGACCGACCCCACCCGGTTCCGCCAGATCCTGATCAATCTGTGCGGAAATGCTCTCAAGTTCACCGAAAAAGGCTCGATCACCGTGAACATCCGTTGCGAACGCAAGACCGAACGACTGGTGGCACGGGTAGTGGATACGGGCATCGGCATGAAGCCGGAACAGCTGAACCGGTTGTTCGATCCCTTTGCCCAGGGCAGCGCCGCCATCGCCCGCCAGTACGGCGGCACCGGCCTGGGCCTGAGTATCTCGCGGCGGCTGGCGGAACTGCTGGGGGGCGCCATCTCGGTTCACAGCACTTACGGTGAGGGCAGCGAGTTCGAGGTCAGTATCGCCACCGGGCCCCTGGACGATGTGCACTTCCTGCGGGATGCCTCGGAGCTGAGCCAGCGCCGGCGCCAGCTGCCCATGGTGATGGCACCGCGGTTGCGGGGCCGCATCCTCTGTGCCGAGGACAACGACGTCAACCGGCATCTGGTGTCGCTGCTGGTGGCCCGCACCGGCGCCGAACTGGTCCATGTGGTTAACGGCGCCGAGGCCCTGGATGCCGTCACCCGGGAAGCCTTCGACCTGATCCTGATGGACATCCAGATGCCGGTGATGAACGGCCGCGACGCCACCGCGGCGCTGCGGGAGGCCGGCATCAATACGCCGGTGATCGCGCTGACCGCCAACGTCATGGCCGAGGATATCCGGGATTACCGGCTCGCCGGCTGCACCGAGCACCTGGCCAAGCCCATCGATCGCCAGCGCTTCTATGAGCTGCTGGCACGGTACCTGGAGGCGGACGGCGACAGTGACCGGGAACCGGCGCGGCATTACCAGGGCACGGTGCTGGTGGCTGAGGACAACGACGACAACCGCCGCCTGGTGGAGCGCATGCTGACCCGGCTGGGGCTGGCGGTGAAGGCAGTGACCGGCGGCGAGGACGCGGTCCGGCTGGCGCTGGCGGATACCGTGCAGCTGGTGCTGATGGACCGCCACATGCCGGGCATGGACGGCGTCGAGGCCACCCGGCTGCTGCGCCAGGCCGGTTTCCGGCGCCCCGTGATCGCCTTCACCGCGGGCGATCAGGTGGAGATCGATGAGCTGGTGGAAGCCGGCTGCGACGGGGTGCTGATCAAACCCATCGATCACGGCCACCTGACCGCGCTGCTGGATCGCACCCTGCTGGCGGATCCCGACGGTCAGCCCGACAATGACGAGCGGCAGGGTATCCGGCGCCTGGTGGCGCAGTTTCTCTCCGGGCTGCAGGCCCGCCGGCAGCGCATGGAGCAGGCCCTGGCGGCTGCTGACCAGGCCACCCTGGCCAGTGAGGTGCACCAGATCAAGGGCACCGCCGGTGCCATGGGCTACCCGCTGATGACCGAACAGGCCGGCCGCCTCCAGTTGCTCCTGAAAGCCGGCGAGCCGGACTGGAAGCGTATCGCCACCGAACTGGAACAGCTCCATCGCATGATCGGCCGAGCCCTGGCGACCCGCACCGACCAACCCACGGAATGACACAGGAAGCGCCTGATGAATGACACGGTTACCCGCAAAGAAAGCCAGTCCCTGAGCACCATGTACGGCACCTACGCCGACGTGCTGTTCGTGCTCTTCCCGTTTCTGGTGATCTTCATGCAGCGGCTCTGGGATGGCCAGCTGGCCCAGGTGCTGCTGCGACCGGATTTCAGCATTGCCGCCGCCATCCTGGCCGGGCTGGCCATCGGCAAGTTCGTACTGGGTCTGGTCAGCGAGCGGGACCTGGGCCGCTTCAAGGAGCGCATCGTATTCTTCATCGCGCTGACCCTGTTCGTGGTGCTGGGGCCGGCCATCATCCTGATGCTCAGCATTCTCGGGGAGCGGGAGGTGCCCGGTTTCGTGGCTTTCGTACAGCCGGTGTTACTGATTGTCGCGATTTCGCTCTACACGACCGCCATCAGTATCAGTAATATGTTGACTCGTAAGGACGATTCCGCCGACACCGGGTCGGATCAGGGCGCCTCTGTCCACCCTGCCGCCGAGGCCCGACACGCGCCCCTGGTGATTCCCCGCCGCTCCGGCGGCGAACAGGGCTGAGTGGCGTAACCGGGGGCGTTCATTCGGCGAGCAACGGAGACAAAGCATGGAAAATCTCAGAGTACTGGTGGTGGAGGATGAGCCCGTGATGCGCGAGCTGCTGCGGGACATGCTGCACCAGGCCGGTGCCACCCAGGTGACCGAGTGTGGCGACGGCGCCTGCGCACGCACCGAATACGCCGCCGA
Organism: Marinobacter sp.; assembly: GCF_033722195.1. Lineage (GTDB taxonomy): Bacteria > Pseudomonadota > Gammaproteobacteria > Pseudomonadales > Oleiphilaceae > Marinobacter. Next base: position 32,319 of record NZ_JAWVZL010000024.1, on the reverse strand, counting down.
GCATTTTCACATCGTGATGCTGGATCTTGGTCTGCCGGACGCCGATGGCCATGAGCTGATGGCGCAGTTCAAGCGCGCCAATCCCCAGCAACACGTGGTGCTGGTGACCGCCGACGACTCCATCGACAGCATCCAGCGGGCCATCAGTGCCGGCGCCAATGGTTATGTGGTGAAACCCTATTCACTGGAGAAGATCCATGACGTAGTCAACAACTACGTCATGGTGCACGGTTCGGACGTGGAGATGATCCGGGGGCTGAACCGGCAGCACTGAAACCGGTTCAGGGTTGGCGCAGGTCTCAGGCGACCTGGCGCGCGATCCAGGAATTGTAGCGGGTGGCCAGGGCGCGAACGTAGCGCGCTTCGGCGCCATCCAGGTTGCTCAGCACACCCTTGAAGATCCAGCCCCGCTCGTAGAGGCCCAGCACCCTGGGCTCGTCGTCCAGATTGACCCGCTGATTGAGTTTCTTGCAGATGGCATCCAGCAGTGGCAGGCGGTCAGGCCGCTTGATGGGGGCGGTACGGGCGCTGGCGGGCTGCTTGGCCGCTTGTGGTCTGGGTGGTCTTTTGATCATGGCGTTCTCCTCGTGATACGGCGGCGTATAAACAAAAACCCCGGGCTCTGGAGCGCCGGGGTTCATGCGGAGAAGCTGACCCGGTCGCTCGAAGGCTCCCGGGTAACCGAAAGCCGCTAGCTGTTCATCACCAGCACAACAGAAGCCTGCGCTGTGGCGCGACTTGCGATGGTGTGACTCATTGATAGCTGCAAACTTACTGGCATCGATTTCAATTCCGGTTAGACAGTCCTGACTGGCTGACACCGTCAAAGCCTCCCACAGCGGCTATCTGGAGGCTTCGACTTCACTCTCAGTGTATCTTTTGCAGTCGGCTTTGCAAGTGTCCTGCCACGCAACACCTGCGGCTTTCACCTACTCGGCAAACACCTACAGACGGTCCCCGGGAGCGCCGGCATAATTTCGAGTGTCACGTGTTTTACGTTGTGCAATCCGCGATAGCCTGTGCGACAGGTGTCGATTGGATCTCTCCTTGTTTATGGCGCAGCCGATTTTGGCTGCGCTTTTTTTTGGCCGTTTTTTGGTGCGGATCAACAGGGAAGGCGGATCGGTGTGGCCGGGGTCGGGCTTATTCCAGTTCGGCGCCGGCTTCCGGCAGGGCGCGGACCTGGTCCCAGGTTTTCTGCAGGATCAGGGCGTCGTTGGCGGCCCGGTGGATCGGCAGACCCAGCTCGCCGATGACCCGGTGGCGGATCGCGGACCAGCGCTGGACCTGGCTGCTGGTGAGCAGCAGTGACACAGATTCCAGCTGGAAACTGGGCAGAATGGCGGCGGCCCGAAACAGCCGGTGGAGCCAGAAGCTGTCGAAGGTCCAGGCGTCACAGTAGACCTGGCCGCTGAGCAGTTCGTTCAGGGCGTGGGCCACGTCCTGTACTTCAATGCCTTCCCGCTCCAGCGTGGTCCGCGAGATGCCGTGGACCTGCTCCGCACTTTCCGACCAGTCCAGCCAGAGCACATGGGGCTTGATCAGCCAGCTGTGCAGGCTGCCGTCCGGCAGACAGACGCCGACCTCGATCGGATAGCTGGCCACCAGGTCCAGGCTGGATGCCTCAAAGTCCAGAAAAGCAGGGTTGCTCGGCACTGTCATTCCATCAGCGGTGTATTGTTCGGTCAGAACCAAAGTGTAACCGTCTCCCGGCGGGGACGCGAACCCATGGTCCTCCGGCACTGTTACAATACGTCCATCGAACCAGGAGACCTGCAATGTCCGAAACTGTCGTGGTTATCTATTCCGGAGGCATGGATTCCTTCACCCTGCTGCACCGGGCCCTGGCCCGTGGCCTGACGGTACATGCGCTGTCGTTCAACTACGGCCAGCGCCATGTCCGGGAACTGGATGCCGCCAGCGCGGTCTGCCGGCAGCTGGGGGTGCCGCACCAGGTCCTGGACATCACCGCCCTGGGTGCCGTGATGGCGGGCTCGGCCCTGACCGGTGCGGGCAGTGTGCCGGAAGGCCACTACCAGGAGGACAGCATGAAAGCCACGGTGGTGCCCAACCGCAACATGATTCTGCTGTCCCTGGCCACCGGTTACGCAGTGACGGTGGAGGCGGCGGCGGTCTGGTACGGTGCCCACGGCGGCGACCACGCCATCTACCCGGACTGCCGGCCGGAATTCGTCGAACGTATGGACGCGGTCTGCCGGGTGGCCAATTACCAGCCGGTCCGTATCGAGGCGCCCTACCTCAGGGCCGACAAGTCCGGGATCCTGGCGGAGGGGCTGGCCATGGGTCTGGACTACAGCCAGACCTGGACCTGCTACAATGGCCGCGAGCTGGCCTGCGGCCGCTGCGGTTCCTGCCAGGAGCGGCTGGAGGCCTTTGCCAGCCATGGCGTGGCCGATCCGCTACCCTACGAGTCCGGCGCCGTTGCCGGGGAGGGCCAGGCCTGATGTACCGGGTCAAGGAAGCGTTCTACACCCTCCAGGGCGAAGGCGCCCAGGCGGGTCGGGCGGCGGTCTTCTGCCGTTTCAGCAAATGCAACCTGTGGAATGGCCGGGAGGCGGACCGGATGGCGGCAGTGTGCAATTTCTGTGACACGGACTTTGTCGGCACCGACGGCCAGAACGGCGGGCGCTTCGAAACCGCCACCGGGCTGGCGGATCATATCGCGGCGCTATGGCCCGATGCCCCGGGCCGGCCCTACGTGGTGTGTACCGGGGGCGAGCCGCTGCTGCAGCTGGACGAGGCCCTGATCGAGGCCTTACACGATCGTGGTTTTGAGGTGGGCGTGGAAACCAACGGCACCCTGCCCGCACCCGCGGGCATCGACTGGCTGTGCGTCAGCCCCAAGGCCAACGCGCCGGTGGTGATCCGCCAGTGCGACGAGCTGAAGCTGGTGTATCCCCAGCCCCTGGCTCCGCCGGAGGCCTTCGAGAACATCCAGGCCCGGCATTTCTTCCTCTCGCCCATGGCCTCACCCTCCGAGCCCGCCAGCGGCGAGGATACGGTCAAGCAGAGCAATACCCGCCGGGCGACCGACTACTGCCTGGCCCATCCCCGCTGGCGGCTGACCCTGCAGATGCACAAGTTGCTGGGCATCGACTGACGCCCGGCTCCTCAGGCCCGCTGGCCGGCGACTGCGCCCCAGTTAGCGGGCGCGGTGGGGAAATCGGACTTGCCCTGGCAATGTTCGGCGCGAAACTGGCTCGGGCTGACACCGGTCCAGCGTTTGAATGCCCGCGTAAAGTTGGCGGCGTCGGCGTAGCCCAGGGCATCGGCGATCTGGCTCAGGTTCATGGCGGTACCTTCCAGCAGTTCCCCGGCCCGCTCCAGGCGCACGTCATCCACCAGAGTCTGGAAACTGCTGTTTTCCTCGTGCAGGCGACGCTTGAGGGTGCGCTCCGACACAAACAGGGTGCTGGCCACCCGCGCCAGTTTGGGCGGGAACGGGTGACTGGTTTCTATCACCCGGCGCACCCGGGTGCTGAAGCCGGCGTCCCGGGTCAGGGTGTGCAGGGCCTCCTCACACTGGGCGCGGGAGGCCGCCGCCAGCTGCTCATCGCTGAACCGAAGAGGCGAACTCAGGTGCTGGCAGGGAATCACGATGGCGTCTTCCGCCGCCTGGTACTGCACCGGTAAGGGAATACGATGCTTGAAGCGCTGGAAGTAAGCCGGCTCCGGGCCCCGCCTGCGAACATAGGCGCCCTCGATGGGCGCGCCGGTGAGCTGGGTACCGAGGGCGACGCAGCAGAATACCGTGGCATCCAGGGCAAACCCCTGCAGCGGTCCCAGGTCGGAGCTGCAGATCACCCGGAACACCGCCTGGCCGCCTTCCTGATGACGCTCCACCCGGAGATTGGGGGAGCGCAAGGTGAGATAGCGGGTCATCAGGTCCAGGGCCTCACCGAGTGTCCTGCTGCTCATCACGGCGGTGCCCAGGGCCCCGTGCAGGGGCAGCTTGAGTTCGCCCGCCAGCAGGATGCCCAGACCCGGCTCGCCGCTCTCGATGATAGCCCGGGTCATGAATTCGCTGGCCTGAGGCTGGCTGACGCGCAGCTCGGTGGAACGGAGGCGGCTGGGGTCCAGGCCGACCCGCATCAGCAGGGACTGTTCGTCGACGCCGGTACTGCGCAGCAGTTCCGCCAGCAGGTGCAAGTAAATCGAAGGCAAACCCAGGTCCCGGGATGCAGAGGCTCGCATGGTGTTTTCCCCACGGTTCTATTTGTTTTGTTGTTGGTGTGTCGGACAAAAATCCCCGAATTCGATTATGACCGGGACGCCGCCCTCACCCCATGACTGCGGTGACGGGTCAATGGGGTGGATGGGCCAATTGTCGGTTTGTGAACTGTCCCGGGCTGTCAGCGCCGGGTTTGCTCAGACGGTCCGGGAGGTCTGGCTGTTGACGAAATGGGCCAGCGCCTGGGCCGAGCGGCGCGGGGTTTCCAGCATGGGAACATGCCCCACGCCTTTGAATATCTGGATCTGGGCATGGGGCAGCGTGGTGCGGTAGTAATCCACGCAGCGGGTCGGCGTGATGGCGTCGCGGTCACCCCACTGCACGTGCAGCGGCAGGCGGCTGCCCTTGAGGTAGCGCACCGGAGCGTAGGGATCGGCCATCATGTCGGCGAAGATTTCCCGGTGGCCCCGGGCCCGGCGCATCAGGTCGACACCCAGCAGACCGGTCATGGCCAGACCCATGAGCGTGGGTTTGCCGTCGCCGACGTTGTTGAACATGCGGTAGACCCCGCGCCAGCTTTCGGGCACCAGCAGGGAGGGTTCGGTCTTTGGGGGGATGGCCAGGTCCAGGTCCGGGCGAATCGGGATACCGGCGCTGTTGAGCACGGTCAGGGAGCGGGCCTGGGGTTCCAGGTTGTGGGCCAGCACCGTGGCGATTGCGCCGCCCATGGAGCTGCCCACCAGGTGCAGGTTTTCCCGCAGGCCCTGCTGCTCCAGCCAGCCGGCCAGGCGCCGGGCCTGGACTTCAAAGCGGTAATCGGCGCCGCTGTGATAGTCGCTTTCACCGAAACCGGGCAGGTCCGGCACCAGCAGGTGCCACTGCCTGGGCAGCAGCGGCAGCCAGGCGCTCCAGTTCTCCTTCATGGAGGCGAAACCGTGGAGCAGCACCACGGTTGGCCGGTCGGGCCCGGCCTGGCCCCGTTCCAGCCACACCATGCGGTGGCGGTCCACCCTGGCTTCCCGCCGCTGCATCCGCGCCAGCCAGCGATGGCCGGTGCGCATCAGCGGCCAGGGGTTGGGCAGCAGGCCGGCACTGGCGGGCTTGCGGTGAATGTCCGGGGTGGTGGAGGTTTGAGTAGGCATGGCGCGGTCTCTTGACGAACAACGGCTGGGCTGCAGAGCCCGGTTCTCGGATCAGTCTACCGGGATTTGCTGTCTCGGCTTTGGCCCGTTTGACCAGGGTGCATGGCGCCCAGGCGATTCCGCCGTCGCACAGCGGAGCATCAAGGATTCAGGCGCAGATCGGTGAACAGCGGATCGTGGTCGGAGGAGCGCCAGGGCACGGGGCGCTCGGCGGCGGGCATCGGCAGGCGGTCATAGGCCAGGGCGACGGTTTCGTCGGCATTGATTCCCCAGGTCCGGGCTCCGCTGCTGCGTTCCGCCAGGGCATCGTCCGCCAGCAGGTAGTCCAGGGTGCCGGCGCGGCCGCGGTACTGATAGGTGTAGGCAGTGTCGCCCCGGTGGCGGCGGACCAGGTCGACAAAGCCGGCATCGGCCAGGGTCAGCAGCGGCCATTCCCGGGCATAGCTGTTCAGATCGCCGGCGATCAGGTTGCCAAGGTGGCCTGAGGGTTTTGGCAGCTCCGCCAGCCAGTCCGCCAGCCCCCGGGCCGCCTGTCTGCGAGTGGCGGCGTAGCAGCCCTGGCCGTCGTTCTGGTCCCGGTCGGCGCCGCTGGCGTTACGGCAGTTCTTGGATTTGAAGTGGACCGCCGCCACCCGGAAGGATTCGGGGCCGGCCGGGCTCCGGAAGGCCTGGGCCAGTGCCGGCCGGCCACTGTGGGAGGCCGGCTGGACATGGACCGGACCCACCGGTTCGACACGATCGGCCCGATACAGCAGGCCGACCCGGATGGCGTCCCGGCCGGTGCGGCCGTCAGCCCTGACGGCGCGCCAGGGCTCACCCAGGGCGCCGGCAAGGCTGGCCAGGGCGCTGTCGGTGCCGTAGCCGTCGTTCTCCAGCTCCATGACCGCCAGCACATCGGCCTGCAGGCCTCCAATGGCCGCCTTCAGGCGCGCGGTCTGGGCCGAAAATTCAGCGCTGTTGTCGGCGCCGCGGCTGGATTCGAAGCTGCCGGTGCCGTCACCGTTGAAATAGTTGCCCAGGTTGAAGCTGGCCACCCGCAGGTTGCCGGCAGCCGGCGCAGCCGGTGCTTTGGGGCGGGGGTTGACGATCTCGAAGCGCGGCTGGGTGACAGGCTGCAGACGCCACTGGCCAAAACGGAAGTCCAGGACGCCGTCCAGTTCCGTTACCCGGTTGCCGGCCCGGACGCTGGTGCCGGAGGCCAGGTCCAGGCCGCCGGCGGGGTAAGGCACCGGCCGGGGATCGCGGGCGCCGCGGCCGTCGTCCAGGGTCAGGCGCTGGCGCTCCTGGGCCTGGAAGCGCTCGCGGGCGGCCGGTCCCGGTGCCATCCGCTGGGTGGGTATCCACTGTCGTTCGGGCGCCAGCGTCAGCTCGCCGTAACGGGCCAGCTGGTAGTTGTCGATCACGGTCAGGGGCAGGGCGAGGGTGACCCGCATGTTTTCAAGGGCTTCGGCGGGCAGGGATTGTGGCCAGAGCTCGGTCAGCCGCACCGGCCGGGGCAGTTCCGCGGCACCACAGACCGCTACCACCCTGGCTTTCACCAGCTCAGTAAGACCGTGGAACTCCTTGACGGTGCCACTCACCCGCACCCGGCTGCCGGCGCTGAGCTTGCCGGCCTTGGTGTAGACAAACAGGGCTTCGGAGCTGGCGGGATTGTCGTCCCACTGGTTCTGCGGTTGCTGCAGGTAGAAGCCGCCAAAACCGCCCGGGCCGCGGGCATCCAGGGTGACCACCCCCTCCACCGTGACGGTCTGGCCGACCATGGCAGAATGATCACCGGTACCCTGGACCGCACTGATGGCAGTAGCGGGCGCGCCGCAATCGGCGAGGGCAGCCGCGGGCAGCAGCAGGGCCAGTGAGATCAAACGGTACAGCAGCAACAATCCGGCCCTCAGCAGAATTCGGCGAGTGCCTCGCGGCTCTGGTCACGGGCGGCAAGCCAGGGTTTGAGGCTGTCCGGGTTGGCCAGCTCAATCTGCTGCACCAGCGGGTCCGGGTCACGGCTGTGGGGCCGTATGCCCACGGTGGACAGCAGGTAGCGCACCAGAGCGGCCCGGGTCTGCAAAGCCAGGCGCTGGTTGGTCATGCCGAAGTCGTCGGCAATGATGGCCTGCTGTGCCGGCGTCAGGCGACGGTCCGGGCGCAGCTCCACGGTGACCGTGCGGTTCCAGTCTTCGTCCTGCTGCTCGGTCTGACGGCAGCGTTCGGGCAGCACTTCCGGGGTGCCCCGGAACCGGCTCAGGGGAAAGTCGCGGAACTGGCGGCGGTGCTCACACCAACCTCGCAGGTGCCAGCGCTGACCGCTGTAGACCAGCGTGTGAGGCTCGATGATACGTCGCACCGCGGTGGGTTCGCTCAGGGACACGTAGTCGGCCCTCAGGCGGCGGCGCTGCCGGGTTGCCGCCACGATGGCCCGCACCACCTCCGGCTCTGCCAGCCGTCTGGGCACCCGCACCACAGTGCTGTGGGGCAGGCTGATGTCGAGGCTTTCGAAGGTCTGGCTCAGGTCCTGGTTGCGGGCCAGCAGATCCAGGTATTCGTCGGAGTCGCCCCGGGTCACCACCGGGCGGAAATCCGGCGCCGGCACGTAACCCTTGAGGTGGCGATCGTAGATCAGGTTGTCCGGGGCGATTTCCCGCAGGTAGGTGTTGATGTCCTTGGACGCCTGCTGACGGCCGATGCCAAAGCCGTGGCAGATGTGGTTGGTGGTCAGCCGCCCCTCCCAGAGCGCGATGATTTCAATCAGGCGGTAGCGCAGCAGCAAGTCCCAGCGGATGGGCCATTCCGTTTTCTTCATGTCGTTGGGCTCTTTCAAATGGCTGACTAAAAACTGACCAATCCTTGATCAGTGCCGCCATGTTATCAGCTTTGTTAAAGGCCGGTGTGTTACAGCGCATTAATGTAAAACACTGTTAAATAATACTGCAGGATGTGGCTGGAGGCCATGGCCGCCAAAGGTTTCGGCAATTGCGTAATGGTTTCGCCGGCCCCGGGCTGGTGTAATAGTCAATTGGGCAGGGTGGCTCTCGGCTGCTATGTTTCTCAGTTCCCTGACCCTGCAAACTCGAGCCACCCCTGGACATCCGGATCCGGCGGTGCAGACGTTCTGGAGATACCGGATGACCCGAATGGTCGCTTCCCTGTCAGCCCTGATCCTGAGCATTCTTTTCCTGGTCAGTGGCAACGCCTTCCTGACTACCCTGCTCGGTATCCGCCTCAGTATCGAGCAGGTGGAGCCGGGCACCATCGGCTGGATCCTGGTGTGTTTTTCCATTGGTTTCGTGATCGGTACCCTCTACGTCAACCGGGTCATCGAGCGCGTCGGCCACATCCGTGCCTTTGCGGTGTTTGCCGCCATGTCGGCGGTATCGGCCCTGCTCTACCCGCTGGCGGTTTCCGAGCCGGTATGGGCGCTGTTGCGGGGGTTGTCCGGTTTCAGCAACGCCGGCGTGTTGGTGGTGATCGAGAGCTGGTTCAGCAGCCGCGCCAGCAACAGCAACCGGGGCGCGCTGTTCGCCGTCTACCAGATTGTGTTCTACATCTCCGCCGCCGGCGGCCAGCTGTTCGTCAACCTGGGGGATCCGGCCAGTTTCATGCCCTTCACCCTGGCGGCCATCCTCCTCACCCTGGCGCTGATCCCGCTGTCCCTCACCAAGATGGAGGCGCCCGCCATCGAGAAGGTGGAGCGGATGTCGTTCCTGACCCTGTTCCGGGAATCCTCCACCGGTGTGGTGGGGGCCCTGATCTGTGGCGTGCTGATCGGCTCCTTCTACGCCCTGGGTCCGGTCTACGCCACCCTGGTGGGCATGGACCTGGGCGCGACCTCGGTGTTCATGGCCAGCGCCATCATTGCCGCCATGCTGGTGGCCTGGCCGCTGGGCAAGATCTGCGACAGTTTTGACCGGCGCTGGGTGATGCTGTGGGTAGCCATGGCCGGTGCCCTTGCCGCCGTGGCGGCGGCCTTCCTGGGGCCGGATCGTTTCTGGCTGCTGCTGCTGGCGGTGGGGCTGTTCACCGGCGCCTCCGCCACCACTTACCCCATTGCGGTGGCCATCACCAACGACCGTATGGAGCACCACCGCATCGTGGCGGCCAGCGCCACCCTGCTGCTGAGCTACGGCATCGGCAGCGTGATCGGGCCGGTGGTGATGGCCGAACTGGTCAGTCTGCTGGGCCCGCGGGGGCTGTTCCTGGGCAATGCCGGCTTCCTGCTGCTGCTGGCGGGCACCACCTGGTACCGCATCCGCACCAGTTACGCCATTCCGGTGCAGGAACAGGAGCACTTCGTCGCCGCCATGCCCCAGGGCTCGGCGGTGCTCACCGAGATCGACCCGCGCAACGAAGACTTTCACCAGGGTGCTGGTCTCTCCGACCAGCCCCTTTCCAAGGCCAGCTGACGTCACCGGCGCCGCCTCTGCGGCGCCGGCTTTCGGTTTTCCCTGATTCTGCTGCCCTGGCTTTCCTGTTTTTATGGAAATAATTAGCTTACTAGTAGTAAATTTTATCCCGGTATTTGATCACTGAGGTTGTCTGAATGGATCGTCATGCGGTGCGAGATCAGTTTCCCTTTGCGGTGGCCCGAGTTACCCGGCGCTGGCGCAAGCTCCTGGATGAGCGCCTGAAGGACCTGGGCGTCACCCAGGCCCGCTGGACCACCATGTTCTATCTGCAGCGGGGCGGCGAAGGCCTGACCCAGCGCGAACTCGCCAGTCTCATGGCGATCGAGAATCCGACCCTGGTCCGGCTCCTGGACAGCCTTGAGGAGCAGGGCTTGATCGAGCGCCGGTTGTGCCAGAACGACCGCCGTGCCCGCCGGCTGCACCTGACCAAGGCCGGTGACGACTTCATGGACGAGCTCAACCGGCGCGCCCGGGACCTGCGGGACGAGATGCTGCAGGGTGTCGCCGACAGTGACATCGAAGTGGCGGTCAATGTGTTCAATCAGATCATGGTGAACGGCGACCGCCTGAAGTAACCCTCGCCGTTCGCCAGGGAGCCCCCTTCTGTCAAAGCATTCCCTGGAAGCCCTGCGTCAACGCTATGGTTACCGCTGGCGCTGGTTCGCTGTCGCCACGGTCATGCTGGGCACCATGGCCACGGTGCTCAGCGCCACCATTGTCAACGTGGCGCTGCCGGACATCATGGCGGAATTCGGTATCGGCCAAGGCCAGGCCCACTGGCTGGCTTCCGGTTTCATCGCCGCCATGACCACCACCATGCTCACCACCGGCTGGCTGCTGGACCGTTTCGGTCTGCGCCGCAGTCTTGCCTGCGCCATGTTGCTGTTTTCCGTGATTTCCGTTGCCGGCGGTTTCAGCCAGAGCCCGGAGATGCTGATCGCCGCCCGCATCGGCCAGGGCGCAGTGGCAGGGCTGATGCAGCCCATGGCCATGTACCTGGTATTCCGCATCTTCCCCCGCGAGCGGCGGGGCCAGGCCATGGGCATCTACGGCATGGGGGTGATCCTGGCGCCGGCATTGGGGCCGGTGCTGGGAGGTGTGCTGGTGGACCAGCTGGACTGGCGCTTCGTGATGTTCGCACCGGCACCGGTGACCGCACTGGGTATTTTCATGGTGTGGAAATTCCTGCCCCGGCCGGTGGCGCCCCTGCAGCTCTATCCGTTCGATTTCAGGGGCCTGGTCTGGCTGGCGCTGGCAGTGGTCAGCAGCCTGGATGCCCTCAACCACCTGCAGGCACCGGACCAGAACGGTGTCCGCATCCTGCTGGGCGCCCTGTTGGCGGTGGCGGCCACCACGCTGTTTGTGCGCCGTGAACGACGCGCCCGGCACCCGCTGCTGCAGGTCAGCCTGTTGCGCCAACGCAGCTTCCTGTTTGCCAACATCGGCGCGGTGGCGCTGGGTCTGGCGCTGTTCGGCTCCACCTACCTGATTCCCCTGTTCGTCCAGACCGCGCTGGGGTTTTCCGCCACCGAGGCCGGCCTGCTGATGCTGCCGGCGGGGATCGTGCTGGGCCTGACCTTCCCGATTGCGGGCCGGCTGGCGGACCGGCGCAGCGCCCGCGGCCTGATTACCTTTGGTATGGTGCTGTTTGCCGCCTCGGCGGTGCTGTTCGCGTTGTCCGATCTTAGCCTCGGTTTCGTCTGGCTCGCGCTCTGGGCGGTGATCGGCCGGATCGGCCTGGGCTTCATGCTGCCGGCGCTCTCCACCGGCGCGCTCAATCCGCTGGAGCCCCATCAGCTGGGCTACGGCTCCAGCACCATCAACTTCACTCGTCAGCTGGGCGGCGCCTACGGCATCAACCTGGTGGCGCTCACCCTGGAGTACGGCGAACATGCCGCCGGGCTGCCCACCATCAACGCCTTCCACACCGCCTGGTGGCTGGTGGCGGCGTTCGTGGCGCTGGCGGTGTGGCCGGTGTGGCGCATCCGCGACTGATTGTCAGCACATTTCTATTTGCATATACTGCGCACTCCTTCAGGGGAGTAGTCTCCGCAGGGCGCGCAAACGCCCTCGGGTGATGGTCAACACACTTGGGCCTCAATGCCCGTGGCCATCACGTCCCGCCCGCCAGGGCCCGGACTGACAAGACCTGGGGCGGTGCCATTTCCGGTGGGCGGAGGATGGCGCTGCCTCGTGTCTGGTTATCCGCCCTGGGCTTTAGACATGGATGCGTTCCTTACCTCCACCATTGCCGTGTTCATCGCCGAGATTGGCGACAAGACCCAGCTGTTGTCGCTGTTCCTGGTAGGCCGTTTCGCCCGGCGCACATCCATTGTCCTCGGTATCATGTCGGCCACCCTGCTCAATCACGGATTGTCGGCGCTGCTGGGTGCCTGGGTGGCGGAATGGTTGCCTCCGACGGTGCTGCCCTGGCTGATTGCGGTCAGTTTCCTGGCGCTGGCCATCTGGCTGCTGATTCCCGACCGGGACGACGGCGAAGATTCGCGGCTGCTGGGACTGGGCGCCTTCACCGCCACCAGCGTAATGTTTTTCCTGGCTGAAATCGGTGACAAGACCCAGATCGCCACGGTGGTGCTGGCAGCCCGTTATGAGGCGACCTTTTGGGTGATTGTCGGCAGCACCGTTGGTATGCTGGTGGCCAACATCCCGGTGATCATGGCGGGCAAATGGTTGATGGAACGGTTACCCCTGGCGACAGCAAGACTGGCGGCCAGCGGCCTGTTCCTGATATTGGCGGTGCTGACGGTATGGGCCGCTGTTTCTGGTGTATGACTGTTTCTGGACGTATGACTATGTGGCGCAATTCGTGGCGCATTGGAACCAAGCTCTTCGCGTTTCTGGCTCTTACCCTGGTGATCCTGCCCCTGCAGGCGCAATCGGACCGGCAGGCGGGTCCTGCCGATGGCGGCGCAGAGAAGCCGCTGGCGAAGGCCGCTGATCGGGCACCGAGGGTGCCGGTGTGGACCGTGGCCAGTGACCTGGTGGGGGAACTCTCGGTCATGACCACCCAGTACGAGGATACCTTTGCCGGCATCGGTAACCGGCGCAGCCTGGGTTACCTGGAGCTGGTCAAGGCCAACCCGGGTGTGGATCCCTGGCTGCCGGGTGAAGGCACCCAGATCACCCTGCCGCGGCGCTACGTCCTGCCGGACGCCAAGCGGGAGGGCATTGTCATCAATCTGGCGGAGTACCGGCTCTACTATTTCCATCAGGGCCAGGTCCAGGTTTACCCGGTCGGGGTCGGCACCGAGGACAACCCCTCGCCGCTGACCGACGCCCGCGTCATCATGCGGCTGGAGTCGCCGGCCTGGTACCCGCCCAAGAGCGTGCGGGCCGAATACGACGCCCGCAACGAGTATCTGCCGCGGATGATTCCGCCCGGCCCGGACAACCCGCTTGGCCCATATGCCCTGCTGCTCAGTGAAGACGGTTATCTGATCCACGGCACCAACAAGCAGTTCGGTGTGGGCATGGCCGTCAGCCACGGTTGCTTCCGGATGTACAATGAAGACATTGCCCGCTTTATCTATCAGGTCGACAAGGGCACCAACGTCACCGTCATCAGACAGCCTGTGAAGATCGGTCTGCGGGGTCGGGAGATCTGGCTGGAAGTGCACCGGCCCCAGGAGACCTACAGTGAGCGGGAGCGTGAGCAGCTCTGGCTGGAGGTGACCCGGGTGATCAACGAGTTCGAGCAGCAGCACCCGGGCGTGGAGTACCAGCGCCGGGCCATCGAGCTGGCGGTGCAGCAGGCCGATGGCCTGCCCCGAATGATTGGCGAGCAGCTTACCCGGGTTGCCGTCGACATGCCGCGGGACCGCAACGATGGCTCGTCGGAGCAGGCCGGCGAAGCGCCGGTACGGATGCTGTTCTAGTTTAACGAAGCTTTGGAGCACGCGATGAGCCGCAGTGTACTGATCACCGGTGCCAGTTCCGGGCTGGGGGAAGGCATGGCCCGGGAGTTTGCCGGCCTTGGTTACAACCTGGCCCTGTGTGCCCGGCGCACCGAGCGTCTGGATGCCCTGAAAGAGGAACTCCGCCAGAGCCACCCCGGTATTACGGTGAGCGTCCGGGCTCTGGACGTCAACGATCACGACCGGGTGTTCGAGGTGTTCCGGGCCTTCCGCGACGAGTTCTCCGGCCTGGACCGGGTCATCGTCAATGCCGGTATCGGTAAGGGCCAGCCGCTGGGAACCGGTCATTTCGAAGCCAACCGCCAGACCGCGGAAACCAACTTCGTGGCGGCCCTGGCCCAGATGGAAGCCGCTATGGAAATTTTCCGGGCGCAGAACCGCGGCCATCTGGTCACCGTATCCTCGGTATCGGCGGTGCGGGGCATGCCCAAGAACATCACCACCTACGCCGGCACCAAGTCGGGGCTGGCGGCGCTGAGCGAGGGCCTGCGGGTGGAACTGCGCAAGCAGGGCTCCGCCATCCGGGTGACCACACTTTATCCCGGTTACATCCGCACCGAGCTCAACGAAAAGGTACGCAATACGCCCTTCATTGTCGATGCCGAGACCGGCTGCCGGGCCATGGTCCGGGCCATCGAATCGGAGCGGGCCAAGGCCTATGTGCCGGCCTGGCCCTGGCTGCCCATCAGCTTCCTGATGAAGCGCCTGCCGGAGGGCCTGCTGGCGCGGCTGGTCTGAGCCGTCACTGTCGCACGGGAGGTGTTTGCATGATCACCGGACCCAAGCCATCCCCTCGCCGCCTCGCCGGCTTCCTTTTCCTGTTGCTGGCGGGGCTTGCCCTCGCGCTCTGGTCCTTTGACCAGGCCGTGATCGCCCAGGACCAGAACAACGGCACTGCCCTGGTGCTCAGCGTCGAGGGTCCGATCGGACCCGCCACCATGGACTATATCGTGCGGGGCCTGAACCAGGCCGAGCGTGACAAAGCAGACCTGGTGGTGATCGAGATGGACACCCCTGGCGGCCTGATGGCTTCCATGCGGGGCATCATCAAGGCCATCCTTGCCTCCCCGGTTCCTGTTGCCAGCTACGTCTATCCCGAGGGTGCCCGCGCCGCCAGCGCCGGCACCTTCATTCTCTACGGTAGCCACGTTGCTGCCATGGCGCCGGCCACCAACCTGGGTTCCGCCACGCCCGTGCAGATGGGCGGCATGCCCGGCAGCCCTGGAGAGTCCGAAGCGCCGGCCGGAGACTCGCCCAAGGAGGAAAGCGGCGAATCGGGAACCGGCGGTGGCGAAACCGCTGAGGATACTTCAGAGGCCGAGGCGTCGGACAAACGTCGTGGCGGCTCCGCCATGGAGCGCAAGGTGCTGGAGGATGCGGTCAGCTACATTCGCGAGCTGGCGGAACGCCATGACCGCAATGCCGACTGGGCAGAGCAGGCGGTGCGGGAAGCGGTGAACCTGGGCGCCGACGAAGCACTGGAGCGCAATGTGGTGGATGTGGTGGCCGCCAGCACACCGGAGCTGCTGCAAAAGATCGACGGCCGTACCGTCAACATGAGTGACGGCGAGCGGACACTGGCCACCGCGGGCCTGACCATTGAACGGCTTGATCCGGACTGGCGCACCCGCCTGCTCTCGGTGATCACCGATCCCAATGTGGCCTACTTCCTGATGATCATCGGCTTCTACGGCATCATCTTCGAGCTGTCCAATCCCGGCAGTCTGTTCCCCGGCGTAATCGGCGCCATCTGCCTGGTGCTGGCGCTGTTCGCCTTCCAGGTGCTGTCGGTGAATTACGCCGGGCTGGCGCTGATCCTGCTGGGACTTGCCTTCATTGTCGGGGAGGCCTTCATGCCCAGCTTCGGCATCCTCGGGATCGGCGGGCTGGTGGCCTTCGTGGTGGGCTCCATCATTCTCATGGACGGCAGCAACCAGGAAGTCTCGCTGCCAACCGTGGGCGGCCTCGCTGCCGTGGCCGGCGGCTTCATCCTGTGGACCGTGACCCGGTTCATGGGCTTGAGGCGCAAGCCGGCCCATAGTGGTATGGAGCAGCTCAAGCAGGAACAGGCCGTCGCGCTGGACGATTTCCAGCCCAACAACAGTCACTACCGTGGCCATGTCCGACTGGCGGGTGAGCGTTGGAACGCCACCAGCGAGGAGCCGGTGAGCCAGGGCCAGACCCTGGCCGTGGTCTCGGTGGAGGGTCTGTCAGTGCGGGTGAAGGTGGCCCGGCAGGAATGAAAGGACAGCACATCCCATTAACGGCGAAGGAGAACGACAACCATGATTGATCTGGTACCTTATATCGCACCCACCGTGGTGCTGTTGCTCATTCTTGGCTCGGCGATCCGGATCCTGCCGGAATACATGCGTGGCGTGGTGTTCTTTCTGGGCCGTTTCCAGGGCGTTAAGGGCCCGGGCCTGGTTATCATCATCCCCGGCATCCAGCAGATGACCAAAGTGGACCTGCGGGTCATTACCCTGGATGTGCCCAGTCAGGACGTGATCTCCAAGGACAACGTCACCGTCAAGGTCAACGCCGTGCTCTATTTCCGCGTCATTGATCCGGAGCGGGCCATTATCCGGGTGGAGGATTTTGCCTCTGCCACCAGTCAGCTGGCCCAGACCACCCTGCGCTCGGTGCTGGGTAAACACGACCTGGACGAGATGCTGTCGGAGCGAGACAAGCTCAACGCCGACATCCAGGAAATCATCGATGCCCAGACCGAGGAATGGGGCATCAAGGTGGCCAATGTGGAAATCAAGCATGTTGACCTGAACGAATCCATGATCCGCGCCATTGCCCGCCAGGCCGAGGCCGAGCGTGAGCGTCGCGCCAAGGTCATCCATGCTGAGGGCGAGCTGCAGGCGTCGGAGAAACTGGTGGAGGCGGCCCGCGTGATGTCGACCAACTCCGGCGCCATGCAGCTGCGTTACCTGCAAACCCTGTCGGACATGAGCACCGGTAACGCCTCGACCATCGTCTTCCCACTGCCCATCGAGTTGATGGACGCCTTCAAGGAGTGGCGGTCAGGCATTGGCGGCAAATCGGGATCCGGTGGCGGTTCCGCCGGCAAGTCCTCATCCGGCTCCAAGTCTGGCGGTAGTTCCAAATCCGGGAGCAGTTCCAAGTCGGACTCGGACTCCAAGTCCGGCTCCTGAGCCGGATTTTGCCCATAAAAAAAGGCCGGATTTTCCGGCCTTTTCTTTGAGGGCTTCAGCCTTACTTCTGGCTGGCCTTCTGAAGCATACGCTTGGCGCGCTCGTTTGCTTCGTCAGCTGCTTTCTGGGCAGCTTTGGCAGCAGCGAGAGCCTGCTGTGCAGTCTGCTCAGCGCTACGTGCTGTAGACTGGGCGTCGTTAGCAGTGCTCAGAGCCTGGTTAGCGGTCTGTTCTGCATTGTTGGCAGACATGGTCGCTTCGTCAATGGCGCCCTGATCGGTGGTGGCACAACCGGCAGTCAGTGCGGTGGCCAGTGCAAACCCTGCGATAGTCAACTTACGCATTTCAAATCCCCTTATTGGTCGTTGTACTTCCTGTGATGTTGAATCTTGCAAATGCCAACATCCTGTCAACTTGGCTTCGGCAGGCACGTGCTGCCGAATACGTTAATCAGTGTAAAACACTCTGAAAGAAAATGTTAACTGCTGATACGTAAAACTTCTTAGGAGGTTACGCAAAGTTAAGATGGATGGACCATCGGCTGACCGGGATGGCCTCTTCGGCCATTTCAGGGCAGGATCTGGATGGGGGTGCCGTCGCGGACCAGTTGCCAGATCTCGTCCATCTCGGCGTTACTGACCGCGATGCAGCCATCGGTCCAGTCCAGGCCGACATAGGCGAAGGCCATATCGCCGGCGTCGTTGGGCAGGCCGTGGATCATGATGCTGCCACCCGGGTCCTGGCCCCAGGCCTGGGCCATGCTGCGATCATGATCGTTGGGGTAGGAAATGTGGATCGACTTGTAGAAATCGCTGTTGGGGTTGCGCCAGTCCAGCACATAGTCGCCCTCGGGGGTCCGTTCGTCGCCCTCGAAGAGCTTGTGGCCGGTGGGGTTGTCGCCCAGGGAAATGCGATAGCTGCGCACCACGGTCTCATCCGCCATCAGGTAAAGACGGCGCTCCTCTTTGCGCACCAGTACCTGATCGACATGGGGCATGACGTCCATGGCGCGGCCGTCCAGCTCAGACGCAGTGACCACGGCCGGCAGCATGGCCGTCAGCAGGGTTGTGACCAGGAGTGCCAGGGTGGCAAATGCGGCTCGAACGGGATGATGCAGTGACATGACTTACCAATGGTTAATATTGCAACAGGCCCGTTTATAGCACAGCGGGAGCGGTTCGCGAATGTGGCCTGTGTAACAGAGTTTAACTTTTGTTGCCGCCGGCGGACTTTTCTTCCATTTTCAGGCCCACCTTGGTGACCTTGTCGGCCTCCGTGGCCCTGGCGACGAGGGTGACCGGCCCCAGCACCACCCGGTCGCCCACCACCGGGTGGCCCTTGGTACGCCGGGCAAAGCACTCGGCCAGGGACAGGTCCGGCGGCAGCTCGTCAAACTCGATACCGTAGACCTGCTCCACATCCCCCAGCAGGGCGTCGCCGTTGAGCACGAAGTCACCGAAGAAAGTGCGCTCCGACAGGTGTCTGGGGGCCTGCCGGCCGGTCAGGGATTTGCCCAGTAGCGGCAGCACGGCCGGTGTGGCGAACACCGCCACCACGTCGCCGGCGCCCACTTCCAGGTCCGGCCTGGGTTCGTGGCAGGTGCGATTGCGGAACACCCCGGCGATGGCGGTGTTCTCCGGCAGGCTGAGCCGCCCCAGCGGCCGCAATTCCTGCCACTGGTCTCCCCGCAGCGGGAACAGCATCAGCTCGTGATCGCCGGCGGCCGCCACATCCAGCGGCAGGCGCCGGTAGGGCTCGCTGCTGGCGGGTACTTCCAGCTTCAGCTTGCGGGCCAGGGGCGCCAGCGACATGCCCTGGACCAGCAGCGACACCAGTACGATGAAGAACGCGTAGTGGAAGATCTCGCGGGCTTCCGGCAGGCCGGCCATGACCGGAAACAGCGCCAGCACGATGGGCACCGCCCCCCGCAACCCGACCCAGCTGATGAAGGCCAGTTCGCGGCGGTTGAAGCCGAAGGGCCAGAGCGTAGTGACCACCGCCAACGGCCGGGCCACGAAGATCAGTACCAGCGCCAGCACCAGGCCGGGGCCCAGCAGGGGCATCAACTCACTGGGATTCACCAGCAGCCCCAGCATCAGGAACAGCCCCAGCTGCGCCAGCCAGGCCAGGCCGTCATGGACCTGCAGGATCATCGGCATCATCCGGACATGACGGTTGCCCACCACCACGCCGGCCAGGTAGATGGCCAGAAAACCGCTGCCCCCCAGTTCGTTGGTGCCGGCAAACACGATCATGCCAGCGGCCACCACCAGCAGCGGATAGAGCGAGGGCGTCAGGCGGATGCGGTTGGCCAGCTCCACGATGGCCAGGCCGCCAACCACGCCCATCACACTGCCAATGCCAAACTGCATCACCAGCATCCACAGGCTGCGCCAGACGGACCCGGCGCCCTGGCTCTCAATCAGCATCAGCAGCATCAGGGTCAGGAAGATGGCCATGGGGTCGTTGCTGCCGGACTCGATCTCCAGGGTGGCGCTGACCCGCTCGTTCAGATGCAGGCCGTGGCCCTGGAGCAGTGAGAAGACCGCGGCAGCGTCGGTGGAGGAGATGATGGCGCCGATCAGCAGCGCCGTCAGCCAGTGCACGCCGAACAGGTAGTAGGCCGTGAGCCCTGCCAGGAAGGCGGTGATCAGGACGCCGGCGGTGGCCAGAACCAACGCCGGCCGCAAGCCCACCCGGAAGGTTTCGGCGCGGGTGCGCATACCGCCGTCCAGCAGGATCACCGCCAGTGCCAGGTTGCCAATCAGGAAGGCCAGTTCGAAATCGTCGAAGGGGATGCCGCCGGCGCCGTCCTCCCCCATCATCATGCCCACCACCAGAAAAATCAGCAGCACCGGCATGCCCAGGCGGCTGGACAGCGGGCTGAGCATGATGCTCATGACCAGCATCAGGGCGCCGAGAAGGATGACAGTGGTGGGCATGGAGACTCCGGAACCGTGTTATCACCATGATAACACCCGGATTCGCACGGTTGGGGGTCACTGCCGGTGATCCCTTAAAAAAACCGCGGGGGCCGGCTTGTGGCAAACCCGGCGGGCCCCTATAGTGGGCACGAGCGGATGTGCGGGTGTAGCTCAATGGCAGAGCAGAAGCTTCCCAAGCTTACGACGAGGGTTCGATTCCCTTCACCCGCTCCATGTCTCTCCCCCTTTCCCGCAACTCCCGGGCCCGCTCCGGCGGCGCCAGCAGCATCTGCAGTTTCTGACCCCAGCGCAGATCCGGCCGTTTCAGGTCGGCGATCAGGCTTTTCCATTCGTGAAAACTGAGCACCAGCGGATTGTGGCTGTCGATGCGCTCCGGAATGCCGTAGTCCGGCGCCCGGGTCTCCTCCACAAAGGTGCCGAACAGCCGGTCCCAGATGATCAGGATGCCGCCGTAGTTGCGGTCAATGTACTCGCCGTTGCGGCCGTGATGGGCCCGATGGTGGGAGGGCGTGTTGAAGACCCACTCCAGCGGGCCCAGCTTGGCCACCAGCTGGGTATGGATGAAAAACTGGTAGGCCAGGCTGATGGCGACGGCGAAGACCACGGTCTCCGGCGGAAAACCGATGATCACGATGGGCAGCCAGAACAGCCACATGCCGGTGAGCGGGTAGGTCACGCTCTGGCGGAAGGCGGTGGACAGGTTCAAACGCTCGGAGGAATGGTGCACCACGTGGGAGCACCAGAACAGCCGGATGCGGTGATGGGCGCGATGAAACCAGTAATAGAAGAAATCCTGGATCACGAACAGCAGCGCCAGGGTCCAGGCGTTGAACGGGATATCGAACAGCCGGACGTCGAAAAAGGCGTTGTAGACAAGGATGGTGCCCAGCGCCGCCAGCACGTCACTGGCCTGGTACAGCCCCGCCAGGGTCATGTTGCTGAAGGTATCGGCCCAGGTGTAGCGGGCCGAAGCCGGGCCGCCGCCGCGCTGCAGCTGCCAGAACTCCGCCGCCATGGCCAGCAGGAAAGCCGGCGCCAGGGCCAGAGTCACCAGGTGCGGGTCGAAACCCAGCCAGTCGGTCAGTGGGGTCGGGGGCATTGCTCAGACTCCGGGATGATCACGTCGGATAGCCAGTATGCCAGCCTGCAGCGCTGTCGCCGTTGGCCGATTGCGACGTTCCCGCTGGCGAATTCCGTCAGTGCAGTTTCAGCCTGGGCTGCATCGCCCGGCTGACCCGGTCCATGAGCCAGATCACGCCGGTGCGCACGACACCGTGCAACGCCACCTGGTGCATGCGGTAGAGCGACAGATAGAACAGCCTGGCCACCTTGCCCTCGATGAGCATGCTGCGCCCGGACAGATTGCCCATCAGGTTGCCCACGGTGGTGTAGCGGCTGAAGTTGATCAATGAGCCGTAATCCCGGTACACGAAGGGCACCGGCGGCTTGCCCTGGAGCCGGTTGACCAGGGTCTGGAACAGGGTGTCGGCCTGCTGGTGGGCGGCTTGGGCCCGGGGCGGCACCGGCCGGTCGGAATCCGGCTGGGGGCAGGCGGCGCAGTCGCCGAACGCGAAAATATCGGGGTCGTTGCTGGTCTGCAGGGTCTGGCGTACCACCAGCTGATTGGAGCGGTTGGTTGCCAGGCCCGGCAGCGTTGCCAGGAACGCCGGTGCCTTGATGCCGGCGGCCCAGATGGTCATCTCCGAGCCCAGGGTGGTGCCGTCTTTCAGTACCACCTCGTTCTCGCCGACTTCGCTGACCGGCTGGCCGGTCACCACCGCCACATCGAGCCGCCCCAGCTCCCGGGTGGCGGCGGCGGACAGGCGCTCCGGCAGCGCCGGCAGAATCCGGGGCGCGGCTTCCACGATACTGATCTTCACATCCGCCGGTTTGAGGTTGTTCATGCCGTAGACCGGCAGCTCCCGGGACGCCAGCCTCAGCTCCGCCGCCAGCTCCACGCCGGTGGCGCCGGCGCCGATGATGTTGATGCGCAGCTGGTGGCCGTGGTTGCTGCTGACCTGGTAGTTGGTGCGCAGGAAGGCGTTGAGTAGCAGGTTGTGAAAGCGCTGGGCCTGGGCCAGGCTGTCCAGGAACAGGCAGTTGTCCTTGGCGCCGGGGGTGCCGAAGTCGTTGGCGGTGCTGCCCACCGCCATCACCAGGGTGTCGTAGGCAATGTGCCGTTCCGGCACTACTTCCTGACCGTCATCGCCCCTGATGGCCGCCAGCCTGACGGTCTGGTGCTCACGGTCGAGACCATCCATGCGGCCGAGCTGGAACTCGTAATGGTGCTTGCGGGCGTGGGCGCGGAAATTGATCTCATTGGCGTTGGCATCCAGGGAGCCGGCCGCCACCTCGTGCAGCAGTGGCTTCCAGACATGGGTAAGCACGGCGTCTACCAGGGTGATCCGGGCTTTGCCCTTACGGCCCAGTTTCTTGCCCAGGCGGGTGACCAGTTCCAGGCCGCCGGCACCGCCGCCGACAACCACGATGTGGTGTTTTGATTCCATGGGTAGGTCCCTGCGAAATGAAGACAGCCATGGGTTCTGGGCGACGGCTCAGAAACCATGGCTTTCGTCACTGGCGCGGGGCAGCAGCAGGCGGGAAAAGTGCGCGCGGAGCGTTCGGTGCCGACTGCTGAACTGGCGACGCCCATCCTAGCGTGAGCGCGGCGGCGGAACAATGCGACCCCGGTAGGAGACGGCCCGGCATGGCTGGACAGGAAGCTCGGGCGGCTGTTAAAACAAAACCAGTATCCGAGACCATGAGTTCAAGCCAAGAGGAGACAACCCGTGAAACTGCGAGTGAAGGGCATTGAGGACAACCAGCCGATTCCGGAGAAGTTCGCCTTCGGAGTCTACAGTGAGGAAGACCACATGAATTTCGGCCCCAACCGCAATCCGGAGCTGGAATGGTCCGGTGAGCCGGAGGGCACCCGGAGCTTCGTGGTCATGATGTTCGACCCGGACGTGCCCAGCGAGGCGGACGACGTCAACCAGGAGGGCAAGACGGTGTCGAAAGACCTGCCCCGGGTGGACTTCTTCCACTGGCTGCTGGTGGATGTGCCCGCCGATGTGCACCAGATTCCCGAGGGCGCCGACAGCGACGGGGTGATTCCCAAGGGCAAGCCCACCGGTGCCGGCCCGGTGGGTATTCGCGGCGTCAACAACTACACCCAGTTCCTCGCCGGCAACCCGGACATGGCCGGTACCTATGCCGGCCACGACGGCCCCTGCCCGCCCTGGAACGACGAGATCATCCACCGCTACCACTACGAGGTTCACGCCCTGGATGTGGACACCCTGGGGCTGAGTGGCGAATTCGACGGCAACGACGTGCGGGCGGCCATGGAAGGCCACGTGCTGGCCAGTGCCCGGGTGACCGGGACCTATACCCTCAACCCGGATCTGCGGCGCGACTGACCGGACGCGGCAGGGTAAAAGGCCGGCAGGGAGGCTGCCGGCCCTTCCGCCTCAGTGGTGCAGGCGCCTCAGTGGTGCAGGATCTGCTTGAGGAACTGCTGGGTGCGGGCTTCGCGGGGGTTCTGGAAGAACTCCTGGGGGGGCGCCACTTCAACGATCTCGCCGCCGTCCATGAAGATCACGCGGTCCGCGACGGTCTTGGCGAAGCCCATCTCGTGGGTCACGCAGATCATGGTCATGCCGCTGCCCGCCAGCTCGATCATGACGTCCAGCACTTCCTTGATCATTTCCGGGTCCAGCGCCGAGGTGGGCTCGTCGAACAGCATCACCTTGGGCTTCATGCACAGCGCCCGGGCAATGGCCACCCGCTGCTGCTGACCGCCGGATAGCTGGCCCGGGTACTTGTTGGCCTGCTCCGGAATCTTGACCCGCTCCAGGTACTCCATGGCGGTGGCCTCGGCCTCCTTGCGCGGTACCTTGCGGACCCAGAGCGGCGCCAGGCAGCAGTTCTCCAGCACCGTCAGGTGGGGAAACAGGTTGAAGTGCTGGAACACCATGCCCACTTCCCGCCGCACATTGTCGATCTGGCGCAGGTCATCGGTGAGCTCCACATTGTCGACGATGATCTTGCCCCGCTGGTGTTCCTCCAGCCGGTTGATGCAGCGGATGAAGGTGGACTTGCCCGAGCCCGAGGGCCCGCAGATGACGATACGTTCGCCGGTGGCCACATTCAGGTTGAGGCCCTTGAGGACGTGGAACTTGCCGTACCACTTGTGCATGTCCTCCACCCGGATGATGTTCTCGGGCGCCTGCTTGTCTTGCTTTTGGGTCTGTTCAGTCATGATGGATTTCCGTCAGGTACGGTGGCCGGTGTCGAGTTTGCGTTCCAGGTTCTGGCTGTAGCGGGACATGCCAAAACAGAAGATCCAGAAACAGAAGGCCACGAACACGTAACCCTCGGTGGTGACGTTCTGCCAGGCAGGGTCGGTCACCGTTGACTGCACGGTGCCAAGGATGTCGAACAGCCCGATGATCAGCACCAGGGTGGTGTCCTTGAACAGCGCAATGAAGGTGTTGACGATGCCCGGTATCACCATGGTCAGCGCCTGGGGCAGGATGATCAGCCCCATCTTGCGCCAGTAGCCCAGTCCCAGCGCGGCGGCGGCCTCGTACTGGCCCCGGGGAATGGCCTGCAGCCCGCCCCGGACAACCTCCGCCATGTAGGCGGACTGCCACAGGGTGATGCCGATCAGCGCCCGCAGCAGCTTCTCGAAGTTCATGCCCTCTGGCAGGAACAGCGGCAACATCACCGAGGCCATGAACAGTACGGTGATCAGTGGCACCGCCCGCCAGACCTCGATAAACACCACGCAGATACCGCGGATGATGGGCATCTCCGAGCGCCGGCCCAGGGCCAGGATGGTTCCCAGCGGCAGGGCCGCCAGGATGCCCACGTAGGCGATGATCAGGGTCAGCATCAGGCCGCCCCATTTGGTGCTCTCCACCGGTTCCAGTCCGAACCAGCCGCCCGGGATCAGGATCAGGCCGATCAGCGGCAGGCCGGTGATACCGAAAATGCCCAGGTACTTGCGGCCCGGAAAGCCCTCGAAGAACTGGGGCAGGAAAGACGCCGCCAGCAGGGCGAACATGATGTCGATCCGCCATTGCAGGGGGTCCGGGTAGAAGCCGTAGATGAAGAAGTTCAGCCGCTGGCTGATGAACAGCCAGCAGGCACCGGCGCCGGCACAGTCGGCGGAGGTTTCACCGGTGAAGGTGGCATCCAGCAGCAGCCATTCCAGCAGCGGCATGATGCTGGTGACCACCAGGTAGCCGATCACCAGTGTCAGCAAAGCGTTATACCAGGTGGAGAACAGGTGCTTGCGGCACCAGCCCCACGCACCGATCTCCGATTTGGGAGGCAATTCCGAAGGACTGGTCATCAGCGCTCCTGCAAGGCGACAGAACGGTTATAGATGTTCATCAGCGCCGAGATGCTCAGGCTGATGGTGAGGAACACCGCCATGGTCATGGCCACCACTTCAACGGCCTGACCGGTCTGGTTCAGGGTGGTGCCCATGAAGACGCCCACCAGGTCCGGGTAACCGATGGCGGTGGCCAGTGACGAGTTCTTGGTCAGGTTCAGGTACTGGCTGGTGAGCGGTGGCACGATCACCCGCATGGCCTGGGGGATCACCACCAGCCGCATGGTCATGCCGGAGCGCAGGCCCAGGGCCTGGGCCGCCTCGGTCTGGCCCTTGCTGACCGCAAGGATGCCGGATCGCACGATCTCGGCGATGAAGCTGGCGGTGTAGAGCGACAGCGCCACCCACAGGGCGGCCAGTTCCGGAATGATGGTGATGCCGCCGCCAAAGTTGAAGCCCCTCAGTTCAGGGATTTCCCAGCTCAGCGGACCGCCGGTGGCGAAATACGCCAGTGCCGGCAGCAGGATCAGGATAGCCAGGTTGACCCGGAAGGTGGGGAACAGCTGGCCGGTCTTGATCTGGCGCTTGCGGGCCCAGCGGGTGATGACGACGGCGGCTACGATGGCGATCACCGCCGCTGCGATGACCCAGCCGAAGCCGGGCTGGCTGAGGGGCTCCGGTATATAGAGGCCGCGGTTGTTGAGGAACACGGTGCCGCCCAGCTCCACGCTCTGGCGGGGTGCCGGCAGGTTGCGCAGAACGGCGAAATACCAGAAGAAAATCTGCAGCAGCAGCGGCAGGTTGCGCAGGGTCTCGACGTAGACCAGGGCCAGCTTGGCCACCAGCCAGTTGCTCGACAGACGCGCAACGCCGATCAGGAAACCCAGGATGGTGGCGGCCACAATGCCCATGGCGGACACCAGCAGGGTATTGAGCAGGCCCACCAGGAAGGTGCGGCCGTAAGTCATGGTGGCGTCGTAGGGAATCAGGCTCATGATGATGCCGAATCCCGCCGACTCATCCAGGAAGCCGAAACCGGTGCTGATGCCGCGGCTTTCCATGTTGGCGAGGGTATTCTGGAACAGGGTCCAGCCGGCCCAGCCCACTGCGAACAGCGCAATCACCTGGAAAACCAGCGATCGGACCTTGGGGTCGTTCCATGGACGGCGCTGGGCGTGCGCCGGTGTGGTTTTGACTTGGTTCATCGGGTACCCCGAAATGCATCCCGTGCCAGGGAATCAACAGAAGAACGCCCCGGCCGCCCATGGCGACCGGGACGCGGGATCATCACACGGGGGTTAGCGTACCGGCGGCGCGTACATGATTCCACCGTTGGTCCACAGAGCGTTGAGGCCACGCTCCAGGTCCAGCGGGGTGCCGGGGCCGACATTGCGGTTGTACATTTCGCCGTAGTTGCCTACGTCCTCGACAATCTGGTAGCCGTAGTCAGCCGGCAGGCCCAGTTTCTCGCCCATGTCGCCGTCAGTGCCCAGCAGGCGCTGGATTTCGGGATTGGTGGACTTCTTCATGTCCGCCAGGTTTTCCTGGGTGATGCCCAGTTCCTCGGCGTTGATCTGGGTGAACAGGGTCCATTTGACGATGTTGAACCACTGGTCGTCGCCCTGACGCACCACCGGGCCCAAAGGCTCCTTGGAAATGGTGTTGGGCAGAATGACGGTGCTTTCCGGATCCTCCAACTTGCTGCGCAGGGCCGCCAGCTGTGAACGGTCGGAAGTCAGCACGTCGCAACGGCCGGAGGCGAAGCCCTGAACGGTCTGCTCGGAGGTGTTGAAGACGATGGGCTTGAAGTCCATGCCCTGGGTACGGAAATAGTCCGCCAGGTTGAGTTCGGTGGTGGTGCCGGCCTGGATACAGACGGTGGCGCCGCCCAGCTGCTTGGCGTCGTCCACGCCGATATTCTTGTTCACCAGGAAGCCCTGGCCATCGTAATAGTTGGTGCCGGTGAAGTTCAGACCCAGGGAGGCGTCACGGGTCAGGGTCCAGGTGGTGTTGCGGGCCAGCACGTCGATCTCACCGGACTGCAGCGCGGTAAAACGCTCCTTGGCGGTCAGCGGGGTGAACTGTACCTTGCTGCCGTCACCGAAAATGGCGGCGGCAACCGCGCGGCAGGTGTCCACGTCCAGGCCGGTCCAGTTGCCCTTGTCGTCAGGCTGGGAAAAGCCCGGCAGGCCGGTGGTCACGCCGCACTGCAGGTGGCCCCGCTGCTTGACGGTTTCCAGAGTGGTGGCCGCACTTGCGGCACCGGCGAAGAGGGTGCCGGTGATGGTGGCTGCGGTCGCGAACGAGAGTAGCTTTTTCATTATCTTGGGTCTCCGAGTATCGGTTGGGTGCGTAGCACCTTGCGTTCCGAGCAAGGCCTAAGCCAAGCCATTCAAGCCCCTGATTATTGTAAAAATAATTTGACGCGGGTGGTTACCGGCGGGCATCGGGATGCCACCGGAACGGTCACAGGCACCACGGCGGTGCGTTTCCCTTCCGCCGCTGTCCTGTCGCCTGAACGGCACCTCGGTACCACAGTAAAACCACCACACGTCAGGGACCTGAAGCTAAGAGTAGTCCACAATGTAAAGAAAGGTGAACGTTTCGACTAAGGTCTCTGTCCCAAAGTGGTAATCGGATTCTTTGTACGGTGATGCGGCCGCGACGATCGTGTGAACATTCGGCGCGATCCTGTGCCGGGCGGCGCACGTAACAGCAGCATCGAAAGCAAAAAAATAACCGCGCCTGTGTAACTCTGGCGCTCCTCGGGTGTCCGGCAGGGAGCAATACCAATGAATCGTCAGCATGGAATCACGTCATGAACAGCAAGAAGTTGATCATCCTTGGCCTTATCGCCGCCGGTGTGGCGCTTTTCGTGGGTCTCGACGGCCACCAGCTGCTCACCCTGGAAAACCTGCAACGCCACCAGGCCGAGATTGACCGCTGGATTGCCGCCAATACCCTCACCGCACTTGTGGGCTTTGTGCTGGTGTATATCCTGGTGACCGCGCTGTCGCTGCCGGGGGCCACCATCATGACCCTGGCGGCAGGCGCTTTCTTCGGCAACCTTCACGGTCTGCTGGCAGCGTCGGTGGCTTCCACCATTGGCGCCTCGCTGGCGTTCCTGGCGGCCCGGTTCCTGCTGCGGGATACCCTGCGCCGGCGCTACAGCGAAACCGTCAAGCGCATGGACCGGGGCATCGAGAAAGACGGCGCCTTTTACCTGGCCACCCTGCGCCTGGTGCCAGTATTTCCCTTCTTCCTGATCAACCTGGCCATGGGGCTCACCGGCATGAAGCTGGTCACCTATGCCCTGGTGAGCTGGGTGGCGATGCTGCCGGGCACCTTTGTCTACGTCAACGCCGGCACCCAGCTGGCCCAGATCGACACCCTGGGGGATGTGGTCTCCGCCGACGTGCTGCTGGCCTTCGCCCTGCTGGGCCTGTTCCCGCTGATCGCCAAGGTGGTGGTGGGGCTGATCCGCCGGCGCCGGCTCTACCGCAAGTTCCAGAAACCCGCCCATTTCGATTACAACCTCTTGGTCATTGGAGGCGGCTCCGCAGGCCTTGTGTCCGCCTACATCGCGGCGGCGGTCAAAGCCAAGGTGGCGCTGATCGAGCGCCACAAAATGGGCGGCGACTGCCTGAATACCGGGTGTGTGCCTTCCAAGGCCCTGATCCAGAGCGCCAAGGTGGCCGACAGCCTGCGCCACGCCGACCGTTATGGCCTGGAGGCGGTGCCGGTGAAAGGCTCCTTCCGCAAGATCATGGACCGGGTCAAGCGGGTGATTGCCGAGGTGGAGCCCCACGACTCACCGGAGCGGTACCGCAAGCTGGGGGTGGACTGCATCTTTGGCGAGGCCCGCTTCGTATCTCCCTGGGAGCTGGAAGTGGTGCAGGGCGACGGCAAGCGCCAGCGCCTGACGGCCCGCAGTATCATCATTGCCTCCGGCGGCCGGCCGGCGTTGCCGCCGATCCCGGGCCTGAAGGACATGGCGCCGCTGACCTCCGACAATCTCTGGGAGCTGGAGGAGCAGCCGGAGCGGCTACTGGTGCTGGGTGGCGGCCCCATCGGCTCCGAGCTGAGCCAGGCTTTCCGGCGCCTGGGCAGCCAGGTGACCCAGGTGGAAATGGGTGACCGCCTGCTGGCCAAGGAGGACCCGGATGTGTCCGAGCGGGTGCTGGAGCAGTTCCGGGCCGAGGGCATCCAGGTGCATCTGAACCACAAGGCGGTGGAGTTTGTGGAAGAGAAGGGTGAGCGGATTGCGGTCTGCGAGCACGAAGGCGAACAGGTCCGGATCCCCTTCGACCGGGTGCTGGTGGCATTGGGACGGGCGGCCAATACCGCCTCCCTCAACCTGGAGGCCCTGGATATCAAGCCGGAACGCAACGGTACCCTGCCCACCGGCGAGGACATGAGCGTGGTCTATCCCAACATTTTTGCCTGCGGCGATGTCGCCGGACCCTACCAGTTCACCCACGCGGCGGCGCACCAGGCATGGTATGCCGCGGTGAACGGCCTGTTCGGTGACTTCAAGCGCTTCCGGGTGGATTACCGGGTGCTGCCCTGGGTCACCTTCACCCAGCCGGAGGTGGCCCGGGTCGGGCTGAGCGAGACCGAAGCCCGCGAACAGGGCATCAATGTGGAAGTCACCCGTTACGATCTGGGGGACCTGGACCGGGCTATCGCCGAGAGTCGCGCCACCGGCTTTATCAAGGTGCTTACCAAGCCCGGCAAGGACAAGATCCTGGGTGCCGTGGTGGTCGGGCCCCAGGGCGGCGAGATCCTGGCGGAGTTCACCCTGGCGATGAAACACGGCCTCGGCCTGAACAAGATCCTGGGTACGGTGCACCCCTACCCGACCTGGAACGAGGCCGCCAAGTACGCCGCCGGCGAATGGAAGCGGGCCAACGCGCCCCAGGGCGTGCTGGGCCTGCTGGAGAAGCTGCATGGCTGGCGCCGGGGCAAGGCCGGCGGCGCGGCGCTTGGGCGTGCCTCCAGCGAAACCTGAGCCGGCTCCGGCCGGCGTCATTCAACGATTAACGGATGCAGAGCATGAACGCCAAGCGACTCATCATCCTGGCCTGCGCACTGACCTGGCTGCTGACAGCGGGCGCCACCCGGGCCGGCGATTTCGATCACCAGCATGCGGCCTGGAACCGCCTGCTGCAGGAGCACGTGGTGTGGATTCGGGGCGGCGTCGCCTCGGAAGTGGACTACGCCGGCTTCAAGCGTAACCAAACCGCCCTGGAGGACTATCTGGGCAGCCTGTCCGCGGTGTCGGAGGACCAGTACCAGGCGTGGAGCGATGATCGCCGGCTGGCGTTTCTGATCAACGCCTACAACGCCTTCACGGTGGAGCTGATCCTCACCGAATACCCGGACCTGGCGTCCATCAAGGAGCTTGGTGGCCTGCTGAGTTCCCCCTGGGGCCGGGAATTCGTCCAGCTGCGGGGCGGGCAGCGCAGCCTCGACGACATCGAGCATGAAATGATCCGGGTGGAGTTTGCCGAGCCCAGGATCCATTTTGCCGTCAACTGTGCGTCGGTGGGTTGCCCCGCCCTGGTCGATACTGCGTATACAGGAGACAGTCTGGACGCCCAGCTGACCCGGGCGGAAGATCGTTTCATGGCGGACAGCGAGCGCAATCGCTACAACGCCGCCGCCCGGCAGTTTGAGGTGTCCCGCATCTTTGACTGGTACGGTGAAGACTGGAGCGCTGACACCGGCTACCCGGACGGTGTGCGTGGGTTCCTGATGGGCCACCTGGAGAGGCTGAGCACCGGGCCGGTGCCGCAACGGCTGGTGGCGATCGGAGCCGATATCGAATTTCTGGATTATGACTGGGCGCTGAACGACGTCCGGGATGCAACAAGGTAACGAGGACACTATGGCTTTTGATGTGATCAACGACACCGTCGCCACCCAGGCACGGGCGGATAAAGGCCGCACCAGCCGCCGCATTCCCGTCACCGAGGTCATCACGCCGCGGGCCGTGGACAGCTGGACCCACACCCGTGCCGGCGACCCGCGCGGCTACATCGACGCGGACCGGCTGAAGGAACTCTGGATCCACACCGGCACCGCCTGCAACCTGGCCTGCCCGTTCTGCCTGGAAGGCTCCCATCCCGGTGATGGCCGCATCCCGGGTATGAAGCTCTCCGACGTCAAACCCTTTATTCACGAGGCCCTGGACATGGGGGTGGAGCAGTTCTCCTTCACCGGCGGCGAGCCCTTCGTGATCCGGGATTTCGTCAACATCCTCAATTACGCCAGCCAGCACCAGCCCTGCTTCGTGCTCACCAACGCCACCGACCCGCTGCTGAAACGCAAGCGCCAGGTGCTGCCGTTGCTGGACAACCCCTACCCGATCCACTTCCGGGTCAGCCTGGACTACCCGGACGCGGCCCGCCACGACAAGGATCGCGGCGAGGGCAGTTTCGCCAAGGCACTGGAGGGCATCCGCTGGCTCCACGACCAGGGCTTCAGGGTGTCCATTGCCCGCCAGACCGACGAGGGTGAAGTGGCCTCCGAGGTGGAAGACCGCTTCCGGGCCATCTTCCGGGACTGGGGCATTCCCGAGACCCTGGCCTTCACCGCCTTCCCGGACCTGGGAACCCCCGGGTCGGAGGACGGCAGCCCGGAGATCACCGAAACCTGCATGGAGAAGTACCCCACGAAGGAAAGCCGGGCCCATTTCATGTGCACCTATACCCGCATGCTGGTGAAAAAGGGCGACAAGGTAAGGGTTTACGCCTGCACCTTGGTGGACGACGACCCGGAATACGACCTGGGGGGCACCCTGAAAGAAAGCATGGACGAGCGCATCATGCTGCGGCATCACCGTTGCTTTTCCTGTTACCGGTTCGGGGCCAGTTGTTCTGCTCCGGTCTGAGTGGGTTTGCTTTGGGACTGATGGTTGGGGGGTGGCAGAGGATGTAGGGGACCTTTCTGAAATACGCCCGTAAATACATCCATGTAGGGCTCGGGCGTGGCCATCCATGGCCACTCACGATTTCAGAAAGGTCCCCTACACCCTCTGCTTCAGATTCTGTGCCATTCGCCATTCATCGTTCGGCGGCCACAGGGTCGTAGTTTTCAATTTCGAGCTATTACAGAAGATTGGCGTGGTAGTGGGGTGGGTCCCTCCGGAAACACGCCTGTAAATACGTCCCTGTACGGCTCGGGGGGGGGGGGGGGGGGG
>NZ_JAWVZL010000023.1:0-44378 GCF_033722195.1 Marinobacter sp. | reverse complement strand
GTGCTGGCGGTGCTGCCCCAGAACCTGCCGGCGGACGAAACCCGCACCGCCTATGAGGTGGTGGCCAGCGCCTTCCCCGAGACCGGGGATCTGCTGGCGCGCTTCCACACCCTGTCCCAGGTGGCGGACGAGGCCAGCCTGGAAGAACTCATGGTGGTACAGGAGCGGCTGGAGGCGCTGGACGGCTGGCGCCTCGACCAGAAAGTCACCGCCATTCTGGCGCAATACCGTATCGACCCGGACCGGCGCCTGAACACCCTGTCCGGCGGCTGGCAGCGGCGGGTCCTGCTGGCCCGGGCACTGGTCTCCGAGCCCGACCTGCTGCTGCTGGACGAGCCCACCAACCATCTGGACGTGCCGGCCATTGCCTGGCTGGAAGAGGCCCTGGCCCAATTCCGCGGGGCGCTGCTGTTTGTCAGTCACGACCGGGCCTTTATTCGCCGCATGGCGACACGTGTGGTGGAGCTGGATAGGGGCAAGCTGGTGAGCTTTGCCGCCAGCTACGACCGCTATCTCGATCTTAAGGAGAAGGCGTTGGAGGAGGAGGAGCGCCAGAACGCCCTGTTCGACAAACGCCTGAAGCAGGAAGAGGCCTGGATCCGCCAGGGTATCAAAGCCCGGAGAACCCGCAACATGGGGCGTGTCAGGGCGCTGAAAGCCATGCGGGAGGAGCGCCGGCAGCGTCGGGAGCGGGGTGGCACCGCCAGTTTCGCGGTTGAGGATGCGGCCCGCTCCGGCAAGCTGGTGGTAGAGGCCAGGGACGCCGGTTTCCACTATGCCGACGGCCAGGAAATCATCCGCAATCTGGACCTGACCGTCCTCCGGGGCGACAAGATCGGCCTGATCGGCGAGAACGGCACCGGCAAGACCACCCTGGTGCGCCTGATCCTGGGTGACCTGGCGCCGACCCAGGGCCATATCCGGCTGGGGACCAATCGCGAGGTGGCCTATTTCGACCAGTTGCGCAGTGAGCTGGACCTGTCCAGCAACGCCCTCGACAACCTCTCCGAGGGCCGGGAGTTCATCGAGATCAACGGCCAGCAGAAGCACGTGCTGGGCTACCTGCAGGAATTCCTGTTCTCACCAGAGCGGGCCCGTTCACCGGTAAGCGTGTTCTCCGGTGGCGAACGGGCGCGGCTCTTGCTGGCCAAGCTGTTCAGCAAGCCCGCCAATATCCTGGTACTGGACGAGCCCACCAACGACCTGGACGTGGAAACCCTGGAACTGCTGGAATCCCAGCTGGTGGAATTCAAGGGCACGGTGCTGGTGATCAGTCACGACCGGGAGTTCCTCGACAACGTGGTGACCGACACCCTGTTCCTGGACGGCACCGGCACCGTGCGCAACTTTGTCGGCGGCTACACCGACTGGCGGCGCCAGGGCGGGGAGTTTCCGTCCGAACACAAACCTCAGCGCGGCGCTGGCAAGATCAGCCAGCCACCGGCCACCAGGGCGCCGGAGAAGGCCGCCGCCAAACCCCCCGCGGATAAGCCCAGGCCCGCCAAACTCAGTTACAAGTTGAAACTGGAGCTTGAGCAATTACCGGGCAGAATAGAGGCTCTGGAGGAGACCGCGGCAAGGCAGCGGGCCGAGGTCAACGATCCGGACTTTTACACCCGCCCCGCCGACGAGGTAACCCAGGCGCTGGAGCAGCTGGCTGCCACTGAGGCCAAGCTGGAAGCCACCATCGAGCGCTGGATGGATCTGGAGCAACAGGCCAACGAATGAACGTAACTTACAGCTTCAAACTGCAGGACAGCCGCACCATCGAATTCCGGGTCACGGACCAGCCGGTACCGGCGAATTCGGCGAAAAACCTGCCCCAGTGGACCAGGCTGGCTCACTGCCAGTGTTCCAATTGCCCCCTGCGCAAATCCGAGCACGCCCACTGCCCAGCGGCGGTGGCCATGCTGCCGGTGGTGGAAGCGTTCAAGGATGAGGATGCCTACCAGCGGGTGGCGGTGACGGTGCAGGACGAGCGCCGCAGCTATCAGAAGGAAACCGCCCTGGAAGAAGCGCTGCGATCACTGCTGGGGTTGAAGATGGCCACCAGCGGCTGTCCCGTGCTGTCGGAACTCAAGCCCATGGCGGTGCATCACCTGCCGTTCGCCAGTTCCGACGAGTTCATCATGCGCAGTGTGTCCCATTACCTGCTGCAGCAGTACTTCGAGAAGCGCAGCCATCGGCAGCCGGACTGGGAACTGAAAGGTCTGGTGGAGCGCAACCAGCGGTTGCAACTGGTGAATCAGGCGCTGTGGCAGCGCATCCATTCGGTGTGCCAGGGCGACAGCAATCTCAAGGCCCTGCTGAATTTCTTCTCGATGGCTTCGAGCGTCAGTTTTTCGCTGGAAAGCCAGCTTCGCAAGCTGGCCTCCCGCATTCAGGGCGAAGCGGCGCCCTGATCACTGGATTCTCACCGCCAGCACGTCACAGACCGAGCCGTGCAGGACGCCGTTGGCGGTGGAGCCCAATAGCAGCTGGAAGCCCTTGCGGCCATGGCTGCCCACGATGACCAGGTCGATGTCCATATCCTCAGCCAGCCGGTGAATTTCCGATTCCGGTCGGCCTACCGTGGCGATCTGGTTCTCCTTGCTGACGTTGTATTCCTTGCCGTAGCTTTCCAGTTGCGCCTTGGCGGCTTTATCGAGCTGGTCCTGGAGTTCTGTCAGGTCCATGGGAATGTCCCCGCCGTAGGCATACCCCACCGGCTCCACCACATGCACCAGCACCAGTTCCGCCTGATGGGCTTCCCGCATCATCTGGGCTTTCTTGAGAACCTGTGGCGCCTCCTCGGTCAGGTCGATGGCGACCAGAATCTTGCTGTATTGGCTCATGACAGTGCGTTCCTCCATTACGGTAACCGGATGGTTCCGG
Organism: Marinobacter sp.; assembly: GCF_033722195.1. Taxonomy (GTDB): domain Bacteria; phylum Pseudomonadota; class Gammaproteobacteria; order Pseudomonadales; family Oleiphilaceae; genus Marinobacter. Next base: position 41,504 of record NZ_JAWVZL010000023.1, on the reverse strand, counting down.
CCCTTGGCCGGACAGAGTTCCATACCCCAACTGTAGGTCAGATTGGCGTTTTCTTCACTGACCGGGGTCAAGACAATGGCGGGTGACCGGAGCTGAGCAAGGAAGGAGAGGTCGGGGAGGGGCCGGGTGGCCCCTCCGGGGCAGGCAGCGGATCAGGCGGTGGCTTTCAGCATGGCGATGGTGTCGGACAGGCCTTCCAGGATGCCCTTGGAGTAACGATCGATGATGAAAGGCACGTTGTCGTCGTTGAAGTTGATGTAGGAGCTGCGGATGAACTGCCATTTCGTCGCCACATCGTCCACCGCCCGGCGCACTTCTTCACTGGTCTCGCCGGCGGTCAGGGTCTGGATCAGGGTGTCGAAGGTGCGCGCCTGCTCGTCCAGGGCGGCTTCGGTGGCCGAGCCCTGGAAGGTCTGCGATACCGACGAGTAGGAGCGGGCGGAGTACTTGGCCATCATCTTGGCCATCAGCACGGCTGCCGAACGGGCCGCCTCGATACGGGGGCTGCTGGCGTCCGGCCGGGCCTCACGGCCGGAGCTGTAGAGCTGGGATGAGATAACGCTCAGTTCTTCGGCCTCGTTGGCCATCTCGGACACCAGGCGAAGGTCGGGATAGCCGTTGGTGCGGACATCGTTGATGTTCTGGCGCATCAATTCCTTGAAACGCTCGAATTCGGTGGTCAGTGCGCCGAGCTGGTCGCTGTTGAAGATGTCCTGGCCGGATTCGTTGATGGCGTTCAGTGCGCTGTTGGCGCTGTTGATTCCTGCCACCACCTCGTTCAGGGTGTCGGTGGCGCCGGAGGCACTGAACTGGTAGTAGGCGTTCAGCGCAACAAAGTTGTTGATGCGGAATTCATGGAGATTGGAGAGAGCGTCGGATTCCTGGGCCTTCACGGTCAGGGAGACACAGGCCATGAGAAGGCAGGTGATAATCAGTGAGCGAATGCGGGTGTCTTTCATCGGAAGCATCTCCGTTGGTGTCCGTATTATTATTGTGCAGAGCCCTTGGGCTGGTGATGCCTGACCTTCTCAGGTGACGCTGCAAACGCTGGCGGGTCCCCCGGTACTGGCACCTTGTTCTGGCGGCTGTGATACTAAAGTCTGAAACAGAACTTAATGTAACTGGCAGCGCCAAGCAAGCGGTTTTGCTGGTAATCCGGTCTTCAAATGTAAAGAAATAAAAAACCGGAACCTGTGTTACTTGTTTTTTTACGACGGCTTGGTCAGGCGCTGTTGCCGTCGTTCCGCGAAGAAACAAATTGACAAACGGGCGGTTTTTTTTCATCGTGTGCCCTCGCGATTCAAACGACTGTATGAATTTTGGATCGACCGATCGGGCAGTGACCGAATTTTCGCTGCAAACACGGACCCGAACCGACGCCGGTTCGGGCCGCAAGCAGTTTCCAACACAGACTGGAGATCAGTTGATGATTTACGAAGGTAAAGCCATCACGGTTAAAAAGATCGAAGGCGGAATCGCTCAGCTGAACTTCGACTTGCAGGGCGAGTCGGTGAACAAGTTCAATCGCCTTACCATCGAAGAGCTCGGCGCCGCTACCGACAAACTGAAAGCGGAAAAGGGCATCAAGGGCCTGGTTGTTACCAGCTCCAAGGACAGCTTCATCGTGGGCGCGGACATCACCGAGTTCACCGATCTGTTCGCCGGCTCCGAAGAAGAGCTGGTGGCCAACAATCTCAAAGCCAACAGCGTTTTCAACGCCATCGAGGATCTGCCTTTCCCCACCGTGACCGCCATCAACGGCATGGCCCTGGGCGGCGGCTTTGAAATGTGCCTGGCCACTGACTACCGGGTCATGAGCTCCAAGGCCAAGGTGGGTCTGCCGGAAGTCAAGCTGGGCATCTTCCCGGGCTTCGGCGGCACCGTGCGCCTGTCCCGCCTGGTGGGTGTGGACTATGCCGTGGAGTGGATCAGCGGCGGCACCGAGAACCGTGCCGATGCGGCCCTGAAAGTGGGTGCCGTGGATGCCGTGGTGGAAGGCGACAAGCTGGTCGACGCCGCCATCAAGATCATCAACCAGTGCAACGACGGCAAGTTCGATTACCAGGCCCGTCGTGAAGAGAAGAAAGGCAAGATCAAGCTCAACGCCATGGAAAGCATGATGGCGTTCGAGATCTCCAAGGCCTTCGTGGCCGGCAAGGCCGGCAAGAACTATCCGTCTCCGGTGGAAGCCATCAAGGTCATGCAGAAGCATGCCGGCATGAACCGGGACCAGGCCATCGAAGTGGAGGCCAAGGGCTTCGCCAAGATGGCCAAGACCAACACCGCCGCCTGCCTGGTGGGCCTGTTCCTGAACGACCAGGAACTCAAGAAGAAGGCCAAGGCCTGGAGCAAGGAAGCCAACCAGCTCAAGCAGACCGCCGTACTTGGCGCCGGCATCATGGGTGGCGGCGTGGCCTTCCAGTCTGCGCTGAAGGGCACCCCGATCATCATGAAGGACATCAACCAGGACGGCATCGCCCTGGGCCTGAAGGAAGCCAAGAAGCTGCTGGCCAAGCGGGTCGAGAAAGGCAAGATGAACCCCGACCAGATGGCCGACGTGCTCAACAATATCACCCCGACCCTGAACTATGGCGACTTCAAGAACGTCGACCTGGTGGTCGAGGCCGTGGTCGAGAACCCCAAGGTCAAGGACGCTGTGCTGCGTGAGACCGAGGACGCGGTCCGTGAGGACACCATCCTCACCTCCAACACCTCCACCATCTCCATCGACCTGCTGGCCAAGAACCTCAAGCGTCCGGAGAACTTCTGCGGCATGCACTTCTTCAACCCGGTGCACATGATGCCCCTGGTTGAGGTCATTCGCGGCAAGAAGACCAGCGACAGGGCCATCGCCACCACCGTGGCCTACGCCACCGCCATGGGCAAGACCCCGATCGTGGTGAATGATTGCCCGGGCTTTTTGGTCAACCGCGTGCTGTTCCCGTACTTCGGCGGTTTCGCCGGTCTGGTCCACGACGGCGCCGATTTCCAAAAGATCGACAAGGTCATGGAGAAGTTCGGCTGGCCCATGGGCCCGGCCTACCTGCTGGACGTGGTGGGCATGGACACCGCCAAGCACGCCAACGAAGTGATGGCCGAAGGTTTCCCGGACCGCATGAAGGATGAGCGCAAGACCGCCATCGATGTGATGTACGAGAACAAGCGCTACGGCCAGAAGAACGACAAGGGTTTCTACAAGTACGAGACCGACAAGAAGGGCAAGCCCAAGAAAGTGGTCGACGAGGAAACCTACAAGCTGATCGAGCCTGTGGTTCAGGGCAAGAAGGACTTCGAGGAAGACGACATCATCGCCCGTATGATGATTCCGCTGTGCCTGGAAACCGTTCGCTGCCTGGAAGACAAGATTGTTGAGTCACCGGCAGACGCCGACATGGGTCTGATCTACGGCATCGGCTTCCCGCCGTTCCGTGGTGGTGCACTGCGTTACATCGACGACATGGGCGTTGCCGCATTCGTCGAGCTGGCAGACAAGTACGCCGACCTGGGGCCGCTCTACCATCCCACTGAAGGTCTGCGTGAAATGGCCAAGACTGGCAAGAAGTTCTTTGGCTGAACCCTGAACGAGATTTCCGAACGGAGACAGATCTATGAGCCTTAATCCGAGAGACGTTGTCGTCGTCGATTGCGTGCGGACTCCGATGGGTCGTGCCAAGAATGGTTGCTTCCGTAACGTACGTGCGGAGAACCTGTCGGCGGCGCTGATCGAAGCGCTGTTCGAACGCAACCCGAAGCTCGACCCGAAAGAAGTTGAAGATGTGATCTGGGGCTGTGTAAACCAGACCAAGGAGCAGGGCTTCAACGTGGCGCGGCAGATTTCTCTGCTGACCCGTCTGCCGCACGAATCCGCGGCCCAGACCGTGAACCGCCTGTGCGGTTCCGCCATGACCGCGATCCACACCGCCGCCCAGGCCATCATGACCGGTAACGGTGATGTGTTCATGATCGGTGGCGTTGAGCACATGGGCCACGTGCCCATGACCGAGGGCTTCGACCATAACCCGGCGGCCTCAAAGTATTCCGCCAAGGCCTCCAATATGATGGGCCTGACCGCGGAGATGCTGGCCAAGATGCACGGTATCAACCGTCAGCAGCAGGACGAGTTCGGCGCCCGCTCCCACCGCCTGGCCCACGAGGCCACGGTGGAAGGTCGCTTCAAGAACGAGATCGTGCCCATCGAGGGTCACGACGAGAATGGCTTCAAGGTGCTGATCGAGCACGACGAGACCATCCGTCCGGAGACCACGGTGGAATCCCTCGGCCAGCTCAAGCCGGCCTTCGATCCCAAGAGCGGCACCGTCACTGCCGGTACCTCCTCGCAGCTGACCGATGGCGCTTCCGCCATGGTGCTGATGTCCGCCGAGCGGGCACAGGCACTGGGCCTCAAGCCCATTGCCAGGGTTCGCAGCATGGCGGTTGCCGGCTGTGATCCCGCCATCATGGGCTACGGCCCGGTACCGGCCACCAAGAAGGCCCTCAAGCGTGCCGGTCTCAAGGTCGAGGACATCGACTTCTGGGAACTGAACGAAGCCTTTGCCGGTCAATCGCTGCCGGTCCTGAAGGACCTCAAGCTGCTGAACGTGATGGAAGAGAAGGTCAACCTGAACGGTGGCGCCATTGCACTGGGTCACCCGCTGGGTTGCTCCGGTGCCCGGATCTCCACCACCCTGCTGAACGTCATGCAGGCCAAGGGCGGTACCCTGGGTGTTTCCACCATGTGTATTGGTCTGGGTCAGGGCATTGCCACCGTGTGGGAGCGCCTCTGATCAGGGTTTGAGCACCAACCCCGAAAAGCCCGGCACCGCCGGGCTTTTTTATTGGACTGTGGTCCCAATCGGCCCGGAGGGCACAAATAATGGGTTGTCTTGCTCATCTTGACCCTGTAAAACAGAGCACCTATATAATGTGGCGCTCAGAGCCGTTGCCAGCCGCCTGATTTTTCTGCGAGTTTACTGTTGTCGGCATTATCGCCGTTCACCGCCAAGGATTCAGATCTCCGATATGGGTAAAAGTCTCGTTATTGTCGAGTCGCCAGCGAAAGCGAAAACCATCAACAAGTACCTGGGCTCGGATTTCATCGTCAAGTCCAGTGTTGGTCATATTCGCGACCTGCCGGTCAGCGGCAGCGGCTCCCATTCCGACCCCAAGGAACGTGCCCGCCAGGCGGCCCAGACCCGCAAGATGAATCCGGAAGAAAAGGCCGAGTACAAGAAGCGCAAGGCCCGTGAGCAGCTGGTGGCCCGCATGGGCGTGGACCCGGACCACGACTGGCGAGCCCGCTACGAAATCCTGCCGGGCAAGGAGAAGGTGGTCAGCGAACTCAAGCGTCTGGCCAAGTCCGCCGACCACATCTACCTGGCAACGGATCTTGACCGGGAAGGGGAGGCCATCGCCTGGCACCTGCAGGAGACCATTGGCGGCGAACCCGACAAATACCGGCGGGTGGTGTTCAACGAGATCACCAAACGCGCCATACAGGAGGCCTTCAAGGACCCGGGGTCGCTGGACACCCATCGGGTCAACGCCCAGCAGGCACGGCGGTTCCTGGACCGGGTGGTGGGTTACATGGTGTCGCCCCTGCTCTGGGCCAAGCTGGCCCGGGGCCTGTCCGCCGGCCGGGTACAGTCGGTGGCGGTTCGGCTGATTGTCGAGCGTGAGCGCGAGATCCGCACCTTCGTGCCGGAAGAGTACTGGCAGATGCACGCCGATCTGGACGCCAAGGCCGCCAAGGAGCCCATCCGCTTCGAGGTGACCCGCTACGGCGACAAGGCCTACCGCCCGGTCAGCGAAAGCGAGAGCCAGGCCCATGTGGAGCGCCTGAAGTCCGCCGATTTCAAGATCGCCAAGCGGGAAGACAAGCCCACCCGTTCGCGTCCCGGCGCCCCCTTTATTACCTCGACCCTGCAGCAGGCCGCCAGCAACCGGATGGGCTTCAGCGTCAAGAAAACCATGATGTTGGCCCAGCGCCTGTACGAGGCGGGCTACATCACCTACATGCGGACCGATTCCACCAACCTCAGCCAGGATGCCGTCAGCGGCGCACGTGACTTCATAGAGAAGCAGTTCGGCAAGAAGTACCTGCCAGAGTCCCCCCGGGTTTACGGCAGCAAGGAGGGCGCCCAGGAGGCCCACGAGGCCATCCGGCCCACCGACGTGAGCCGCCGGCCCGCCGACATCAGCGGTTTGGAAAAGGACGCCGAGCGCCTCTACGACTTGATCTGGCGCCAGTTCATTGCCTGCCAGATGGCGGACGCGGAATTCCTCAGCACCTCCGTGGTGGTGGCCGCCGGGGACTACGAGCTGCGGACCCGTGGCCGCATCATCAAGTTTGACGGCTTCCTCAAGGCCGCGCCCCAGTCCGCCAAGAAGGACGAGGATGTCTCCCTGCCGGATATTCGGGAGGGCGAGATGCTGGACCTGAAGAAGCTGGACCCGACCCAGCATTTCACCAAGCCCGCACCGCGCTATACCGAGGCCAGCCTGGTGAAGGAACTGGAGAAGCAGGGCATAGGTCGGCCCTCCACCTACGCCTCCATCATCTCCACCATCCAGGACCGGGGCTACGTGCGGCTGCAAAACCGCCGCTTCTACTCCGAAAAGATGGGGGACATTGTGACCGACCGGCTGTCGGAGTCCTTCTCCAACCTGATGGACTACGACTTCACCGCAAGGCTGGAAGAGGAGTTGGACGAGATCGCGGCCGGCGAAGTGGACTGGAAACGGGTGTTGAACAGCTTCTACGACCGCTTCAGCCAGCAGCTTGAGATAGCCAGCCAGCCTGACGAGGGCATGCGGGGCAATACCCCCACTGAAACCGACATTCCGTGTCCCACCTGCGAGCGGCCAATGCAGATCCGGGTGGCCAGCACCGGGGTGTTCCTGGGCTGTTCCGGCTACTCGCTGCCCCCCAAGGAGCGCTGCAAGACCACCATCAACCTGGTGTCCGGAGATGAGGTGGTCAGTGCCGACGACGATGTGGAAGGCGAGGGCGAGAGCCGGCTGCTGCGCAAGAAGCGCCGCTGCCCCAAATGCGGCACCGCCATGGATAGCTACTTGGTTGACGAGACCCGCAAGCTGCACGTGTGCGGCAACAATCCGGATTGCTCCGGCTATGAGGTGGAGAAGGGCAGTTTCCGCATCAAGGGCTACGATGGCCCCACCCTGGAGTGCGACAAGTGTGGCTCCGAGATGCAGCTCAAGACCGGCCGTTTCGGCAAGTACTTCGGCTGCACCAACACCGAGTGCAAGAACACCCGCAAGCTGCTGAAGAGCGGCGAGCCGGCACCGCCCAAGATGGATCCGGTGCCCATGCCGGAACTCAAGTGCGAGAAGGTGGACGACACCTACGTGCTGAGGGACGGCGCCTCGGGCCTGTTCCTGGCGGCCTCCAAGTTTCCCAAGAACCGGGAGACCCGGGCTCCCCTGGTGAAGGAACTCAAGCCCCACAAGGATGAGATCGATCCCAAGTACCATTTCCTGCTCAAGGCGCCGGAAAAAGACCCGGAGGGCAACCCGGCGGTGGTGCGCTACAGCCGCAAGACCAAGGAGCAGTACGTCATGTCGGAGAAAGACGGCAAGGCCACCGGCTGGTCGGCCTGGTACAGCCAGGGCAAGTGGCAGGAAAAAGACAAGTAGGGCGGGAGCGGACAAGCCCCGGGAAACACGACAGCCCTGACCCGAACACCTCGGGCCAGGGCTTTTTCATGCTCAGTTGCCCCGCAGTTTTCGCAGCCGCTCAAGCAGGGAGGAGGTGTCCCAGCGGCCGCCGCCCATGGCCTGCACGTCGCTGTAGAACTGGTCCACCAGCGCCGCCACAGGGATGGAGGCACCGGACTTGCGGGCCTCGTCCAGGCAGATGTCCAGGTCCTTGCGCATCCAGTTGACGGCAAAACCGTGGTTGTACTCGCCGGCGATCATGGTGTCGCCGCGGTTTTCCATCTGCCAGGACTGCGCCGCGCCCTTGGAAATCACCTCCAGCACCGCCGCAACGTCCAGGCCCGACCGTTCCGCAAAGTGAATGGCCTCGGACAGGCCCTGCAGCAGGCCGGCGATGGCGATCTGGTTGACCATCTTGGTGCGCTGGCCGGCGCCGACAGGGCCCATCAGCTTGACCGATCGGGCGTAATGGTTGATCAGCGGCTCGGCAGCGGCAAAGGCCTCCGGGTCACCGCCGCACATGACCGTCAGCTTGCCGTTCTCGGCACCCTGCTGGCCACCGGATACCGGCGCGTCGATGAAGCTCATGCTGTGCTTGCGGGCCTCCAGCGCCAGCTCCTCGGCGACGGTGGCCGAGGCGGTGGTGTGATCCACCAGCACGGCGCCGGGACGTGCGTTGGCGATGATGCCGTCCTCGCCCAGGTATATCTGCCGCAGGTCCGGATCGGCGCCGACACAGGTCATGATGAAATCCGCCTCTGCCACGGCCTCGGCAATGGTGGCGGCGGCCTGGCCATCGTGCTCGCCGGCCCACTGGGACGCACGGTTACCGCTGCGGTTGAACACCCGGACCCGGCAGCCCGCGGCCGCCAGGTGACCCGCCATGGGGTAGCCCATGACCCCCAAACCAATGAATGTGACCGCTTCAGACATAGTGTCAGTTTCCTTGTTATTGGTAGGCCCCAATAATTGCAGACTCGGCAGCAACAAAAAAGGCCGCTGTCTCCAGCGGCCTTTTCCGGTTCCGGCCGTGGCCGGTGAACGGTATTGCTTACTTTTCGGGCAGATCGCGCTCGGTGGGGCCCGTGTAGAGCTGACGGGGCCGGCCGATGCGGTAGTCGCCGCTGACCATCTCGTTCCAGTGCGAGAACCAGCCGATGGTGCGGGCCAGGGCAAAGATCACCGTGAACATGGAGGTGGGAATACCGATGGCCTTGAGGATGATGCCTGAATAGAAATCCACGTTGGGGTAGAGCTTGCGCTGTACGAAGTAGTCGTCTTCCAGGGCGATCTTCTCAAGCCGCTGGGCGATACGCAGCAGCGGATCGTCGTCCAGGCCCAGTTCCGCCAGTACTTCCTGGCAGGTCTGGCGCATGACCTTGGCGCGGGGGTCGAAGTTCTTGTAGACCCGATGGCCGAAGCCCATGAGACGGAAGGGGTCGTCCTTGTCCTTGGCCTTGGCCACGTACTTCTCGATGTTGGACTCGTCGCCGATCTCCGCCAGCATGTCCAGTACCGCTTCGTTGGCACCGCCGTGGGCGGGTCCCCACAGCGCCGCTATACCGGAGGCAATGCAGGCGAACGGGTTGGCGCCGCTCGAGCCCGCCAGACGCACCGTGGAGGTGGACGCGTTCTGCTCGTGGTCGGCGTGCAGGATGAAGATCCGGTCCATGGCCTTGGCCAGTACCGGGTTGGGCTTGTACTCCTCGCAGGGCACGCCGAACATCATGTACAGGAAGTTCTCGGCGTAGGAGAGGTCGTTCCGTGGGTACATGAAGGGCTGGCCATTGGCGTACTTGTAACACCAGGCGGCGATGGTCGGCATCTTCGCGACCAGGCGATGGGCGGTAATTTCCCGCTGCTGGACGTTGGTGACGTCCATCTGGTCGTGGTAGAAGGCGGACAGGGCGCCCACTACGCCACACATGATGGCCATTGGATGCGCGTCCCGGCGGAAGCCGTGGAAGAAGTTGCGCATCTGGTCGTGAATCATGGTGTGGTTCTTGACGGTGTCGCGGAAGCGCTGATTCTCTTCCGGGGTGGGCAGCTCGCCGTGCAGCAGCAGGTAGCAGACCTCCAGGTAGTCGGACTTCTCCGCCAGCTGCTCGATGGGGTAGCCCCGGTGGAGCAGCACGCCGTTGGCGCCGTCAATATAGGTGATCTTGGATTCGCAGGCCGCCGTGGACATGAAGCCGGGGTCGTAGGTGAACACCCCCTGCTGAACCAGGGCGCGGACGTCGATCACATCCGGGCCGGCCGTACCGGAGTAAACCGGTAGCTCGATTGATTTGTCACCCACCGAAAGCGTGGCTTTCCTGTCGGTCATGGTGCTCTCCTAATTTATCAGCATTTTACGGCGCAATTAGGGCTGTATTATTGCACAGGTTGCGCGCGCTCCGTCACCGCGAGCCAGTCCAGATGCTGCGTTGCTGGCTCGTTCATTTTTATTTCTTTATGCCTTTCAACGGGATGCGAGGCTCTTCCGATGGCCGTGCTGGGCGCTTGGATGTCAGGCTACAGTCCCGGATCTTTGCAAAGCTGGCGGCAAAATATAGGGAGTTGGCTTTTTTTGTCAATGGAAGCCGCTCATAAAGGCCAATGGGTGGCTCCTGGGGAGGGCGAGGGCGGAGAACGTCAGACTGTCCTTAGACCTAGGCAGCATTGACGAAAGATAGCCCTTCACAATGGTGGTCATAGCGCGCTCCAGGCACTGCAACCACACGTTCTTCGCGGGTTGCGCGTTTGTAATTGAAAGGGGTACTCCTTATAATCCCTAGCCCGGAATCGGGGACATTTCTTGCATTGGCGCCTGAAATGACGTCTGAGATGGCGTTATCCCTCCATTAGTCGATTAGCTTGCAACCCATTACAGCGGAAAACAGGCAGTCGCAAAGCTCTGAAGTGAAAAACGGTCTGTCACTCCACATCCTGTGGGTGGCTGGAACCAGGCTCGCCCGCCGAGCCGTACATACCAACCTCTCCGCATCGGCCCGGCCGACCCGCGGTACAAAAAAGAGAGTGTGAGAGCGCTGTGAATAGCAAACGACCAGTAAATCTCGATCTCGGCAAGTTTCATTTCCCGTTACCTGCCATCGTTTCCATCCTCCACAGGATCAGTGGTGTCGCCATATTCTTCGGCATCGCCTTCCTGCTCTACGGTCTGGACGTCTCCCTGAATGGTCAGGAGGGTTTCAGCCGGATTGAAGCCATCATGGACAGCTTCCTCGCCAAGCTGATCGTGTGGGGCATCCTGGTGATGCTGCTGTTCCATCTGGTGGCCGGCATCCGCCACCTGCTGATGGATATGGGGATCGGTGAAACGCTAGAGGGCGGTCGGCTTTCGTCCAAACTCACCATCGGTATTTCCGTTGTTCTCATCATTCTGGCAGGAGTCTGGGTATGGTTCGCACAGTAACGAATCTGGGTCGCAGTGGCGTTTATGACTGGATGGTCCAGCGTGTCACGGCCTACGTATTGGCGCTGTACACCTTGTTCCTGCTGGGCTTCATGTTGTTCACCGACGTGACCTACGAATCCTGGACCGCGCTGTTTGATCAGACCTGGTTCAAGATTTTCAGCCTTGGGGCACTGGTGTCGCTGGGCGCGCACGCCTGGGTCGGGCTCTGGACCGTAACCACCGACTACATCAAGGCGACGGCGCCACGCTTTCTGATTCAGGCGGCGTGTGGGGCGATCATGTTCGTCTACCTCGTCTGGGGTGTTCAGATTCTCTGGGGGCATTAAGACATGGCAAACATCAAGACCATATCCTATGACGCAATCGTGATTGGCGGCGGCGGTGCCGGTATGCGGGCCGCTTTGCAGCTGACCGAGACCGGCGTCAACACCGCGTGTATCACCAAGGTATTTCCCACCCGCTCCCATACCGTGTCGGCCCAGGGCGGCATTACCTGCGCGATTGCCAGTGCGGATCCCAACGACGACTGGCGCTGGCACATGTATGACACCGTCAAGGGCTCCGACTACATCGGTGACCAGGACGCCATCGAGTACATGTGCTCCGTCGGTCCCCAGGCCGTATTCGAGCTTGAGCACATGGGTCTGCCGTTCTCCCGCACCGAGCAGGGCCGGATCTACCAGCGCCCCTTCGGTGGTCAGTCCAAGGACTACGGCAAGGGTGGCCAGGCTGCCCGTACCTGTGCCGCCGCCGACCGCACCGGTCACGCGCTGCTGCATACCCTTTATCAGGCCAACCTGAAAGGCGGCACCACCTTCCTGAATGAGTGGTACGCGGTGGATCTGGTGAAGAATGGCGAGAACCAGGTGGTGGGTGTGGTCGCCATCGAGATCGAAACCGGCGAAGTGGCCTACATCAAGGCCAAGGCCACGGTACTGGCCACCGGCGGTGCCGGTCGTATCTACGCGTCCACCACCAACGCCCTGATCAATACCGGAGACGGTATCGGCATGGCGCTGCGGGCCGGCTTCCCGGTCCAGGACATGGAAATGTGGCAGTTCCACCCCACCGGTATCTACGGTGCCGGCACGCTGGTGACCGAGGGTTGCCGGGGTGAGGGCGGTTATCTGATCAACTCCGAGGGCGAGCGTTTCATGGAGCGCTATGCCCCCAACGCCAAGGATCTGGCCGGCCGCGACGTGGTGGCCCGCTCCATGGTGATCGAGATCCTGGAAGGCCGCGGTTGCGGTCCGGACAAGGATCACGTGCTGCTGAAGCTGGACCACCTGGGTGAAGAGACCCTGAATCTGCGTCTGCCCGGTATCTGTGAGCTGTCCCGCACCTTCGCTCACGTGGATCCGGTGAAAGAGCCGGTGCCGGTGGTGCCCACTTGCCATTACATGATGGGCGGCATTCCCACCACCGTGGGTGGCCAGGCGCTGACCCAGGATAAAGACGGCAAGGACCAGGTCATCGAAGGCCTGTTCGCCTGTGGTGAGGCTGCCTGCGTTTCCGTCCACGGCGCCAACCGCCTGGGCGGCAACTCGCTGCTGGACCTGGTGGTCTTTGGTCGGGCCGCAGGCCTGCACATCGAAGAGCGCCTGCGGGAAGGATTCGAGACCACCGATGCCACCGAAGAGGACATCCAGCGCGCCATGGCCCGCCTGGAGCGCCTGGACAACGCTTCCGAGGGTGAGAGTGTGGCGGAGGTCCGCAAGGATCTGCAGAACTGTATGCAGCTCTACTTCGGCGTATTCCGTGACGGCGACAGCATGGCCGAAGGCCTCAAGAAGCTGGACAAGATCGGTGAGCGTGTCCGCAACGTCAAGCTGGCCGACAAGAGCAAGGCGTTCAACACCGCTCGTATCGAGGCTCTGGAGCTGGACAACCTGTTCGAGGTGGCGTACGCCACGGCTTACTCAGCCATGGAGCGCAAGGAGAGTCGCGGTGCCCACGCCCGTAACGACTACACCGAGCGTGATGATGAAAACTGGCTGAAGCACTCAGTGTACTTCCCGCTCGAGAAGCGCCTGGGCAAGCGTGATGTCAACTTCTCACCGAAGACCGTTGACACCTTCCAGCCGAAGATTCGGACTTATTAAGGGGGACCCACAGATGTTGGTCAGCGTATACCGTTATAACCCTGAGACAGACAACGCGCCTTATATGCAGGATGTTGATCTGGACATCCCGGAAGGCAAGGACCTCATGGTCCTCGACATCCTGGCACTGCTGAAAGAGAAAGACCCCACCCTGGCGTACCGCCGGTCCTGCCGGGAAGGTGTCTGTGGCTCCGACGGCCTCAACATGAACGGCAAGAACGGCCTGGGGTGCATCACCCCCATGTCGGAAGTGGTCAAGAAGGACAAGCTCGTGATCCGGCCGCTGCCGGGGCTGCCGGTCATTCGTGACCTGGTGGTGGACATGAGTATCTTCTATGAACAGTACGAGCGGATCTCGCCGTACCTGATCAACGACAATCCGCCGCCGGCCATCGAACGCCTGCAGAGCCCGGAAGACCGGGAGAAGCTGGACGGCTTGTACGAGTGCATCCTGTGCGCCTGCTGCTCCACCTCCTGCCCGTCGTTCTGGTGGAACCCGGACAAGTTCGTCGGCCCGGCCGGCCTGCTGCAGGCCTACCGGTTCCTGGCGGACAGCCGGGACACCGCCAAGGACGAGCGCCTGTCCAACCTGGACGATCCGTTCAGCGTGTTCCGGTGCCGTGGCATCATGAACTGCGTCAGCGTGTGCCCGAAAGGCCTGAACCCCACAAGGGCAATCGGCCATATCCGTGACATGCTGCTGCAGCGCGCCACCTGACGGCAGGGATTGTCATACCCGCTATACTTGTTCGGAAGCTGACAGGTTACCCCCACAAGGCCGCAACGCGGCGGCCTTACACCAATGGCTTATAGCCGGTGGTGAATTCGGGTAGCAAACTACGGAAGCCGTGAGCCGGGCCCAAAAAGCCCGCTCACGGCTTTGCTGAGTATAAAAACCACTGGGGAACGGACAACATCCGTGTGAAATGTGGTGGCTTCAGTCGATCCCGTAGAATCCCGTATTGACTGTGACATAACAGTGGCCGACCATATTTGGCTCCCCCGCACCAGCCCAAGGTGAGCTATTCAAGATGCATGAAAGCGTAATGGAGCAGTTGTGGCAGACATCTCACCTCCAAGGTGGGAATCTGGCCTATGTCGAGCAGCTTTTCGAAACCTACCTGACTGACCCCAACGCGATCCCGGAAGAGTGGAGAAACTACTTCGACCGCCTGCCCAGCGTCGATGGCAAGGGTGGCAGGGACGTCGCGCACTCATCGATCCGCGAGCAGTTTGAACATATTTCTCGCAATCAGCGCTTCCTGGCGACCGGGGGCGTACCCGCCACCGCCACCTCCGACGCGGACCGCAAACAGATCCGTGTTCTGCAGCTTATCAACGCCTTCCGATTCCGTGGTCACCAGGAAGCGCAACTGGATCCTCTGGGGGTCTGGCAACGGCCCCGGGTCGAGGATCTGGAGCTGTCTTTCCATGATCTCTCGGACAGTGACCGCGACCTGGAGTTCCAGACCGGCTCGCTGGCGTTCGGCGCCGAGTCCATGAAGCTTGGTGAAATTTACGACGGCCTTCGGCAAACGTATTGCAGCAGCATCGGTGCCGAGTACATGCACGTGGTGGATACCCGCATCAAGCGCTGGTTCCAGCAGCGTATGGAGCCGGTGCGCTCCCGCCCCGAATACGAAGCCAATACCCGCAAGCACCTGCTGGAGCGGCTGACCGCCGCCGAGGGTCTGGAGAAGTACCTGGGGTCCCGTTACCCCGGCGTCAAACGCTTCGGCCTGGAAGGGGGCGAGAGTCTGATTCCGTGCCTGGACGAGCTGATCCAGCGGGCCGGCAGCTATGGCACCAAAGAGATTGTGCTGGGCATGGCTCACCGCGGGCGCCTCAACGTACTGGTCAACACCCTGGGCAAGAACCCCCGCGAGCTGTTCGACGAGTTCGAGGGCAAGAAGCTGGCAGATTCAGGCTCCGGCGACGTCAAGTATCACCAGGGCTTCTCCTCCAACGTCATGACAGAAGGCGGCGAGATTCACCTGGCGCTGGCCTTCAACCCATCGCACCTGGAAATCGTCTCGCCGGTGGTGGTGGGCTCGGTGCGCGCCCGCCAGACCCGCCGCAACGACACCAACGGCAGTCAGGTGCTGCCGATCATCATGCATGGCGACGCCGCGTTTGCAGGGCAGGGCGTGGTCATGGAAACCCTGCAGATGTCCCAGACCCGCGGTTATGGCGTTGGTGGCACCATTCACATCGTCATCAATAACCAGGTGGGCTTCACCACCAGCAAGCAGGAAGATGCCCGGTCCACCGAATACTGTACCGACGTGGCCAAGATGGTGCAGGCGCCCATCCTGCACGTGAATGCGGACGATCCGGAAGCTGTCCTGTTCGTGACCCAGATGGCCATGGACTACCGCCACGAGTTCAAGCGCGATGTGGTCATCGACCTGGTCTGCTATCGCCGCCGGGGCCATAACGAGGCCGATGAGCCCTCCGCCACCCAGCCGGTGATGTACGACAAGATCCGCAAGATGAAGACCACCCGCGAGCTCTACGCCGACCAGCTGATCGGGGCGGGCCTGCTGGATGAGGAAGAGACCAAGCGCATGGAGCTGGACTATCGTGACGCGCTGGACAAGGGCGATCACGTGGTCAAGTCGCTGGTCAAGGAACCCAACAAGGCGCTTTACGTTGACTGGCACCCGTACCTCGGCCACGAGTGGACCGCCAAGTGCAAGACCAGCGTGGGCCTGAAGACCATCCAACGCCTGGGCAAGAAGCTGAACCAGCTGCCGGAAGGTTTCTCCGTACAGCGCCAGGTGTCCAAGATCGTCGACGATCGCAGCAAGATGACCGCCGGTGCCATGCCCATCAACTGGGGCTACGGCGAGATCATGGCCTACGCCACGCTGCTCAATGAAGGCCACCCCATTCGGCTCACCGGCCAGGACGTTGGCCGGGGCACCTTCTCCCACCGTCATGCGGTGCTGCACAACCAGAAGGACGGCGAGACCTACGTGCCGCTCAAGCAGCTCTCCGACAAGCAGCCCCGCTTCGAGATCTGGGACTCCTTGCTGTCGGAAGAGGCAGTCATGGCGTTCGAATACGGCTATGCCACCACCCAGCCCGATGCCCTGATTATCTGGGAGGCCCAGTTTGGTGACTTTGCCAACGGCGCCCAGGTGGTGATCGATCAGTTCCTCACCAGTGGCGAGCACAAGTGGGGCCGGCTTTGCGGCCTGACCCTGCTGCTGCCACACGGCTACGAGGGCCAGGGCCCGGAGCACAGCTCCGCCCGCCTTGAGCGCTTCCTGCAGCTCAGCGCCGAGCACAACATCCAGGTCTGTGTGCCCACCACGCCGGCACAGACGTTCCATATGCTGCGGCGCCAGGTCAAGCGACCGCTGCGCAAGCCGCTGGTGGCGATCACGCCCAAGAGCCTGCTTCGTCACAAGGAGGCCACGTCCGGTCTGGACGACCTCACCGAGGGCACCTTCCAGACCGTGCTGCCGGAGAAGGAGCCTTCCGATCCGAAGAAGGTCAACCGCCTGATCATGTGCAGTGGCAAGGTCTATTTCGACCTGCTGGAAAAGAAGAAGGCCGAAGGCCGTGATGATGTGGTCATCCTCCGGATCGAGCAGCTGTACCCCTTCCCGGCGGACGACCTGGACGAGATCCTGAGCCAGTACACCAAGCTCAAGAAGGCGGTCTGGTGCCAGGAAGAGCCCATGAACCAGGGGGCCTGGTACTCCAGCCAGCACCACATGCGCAACGCGCTGCACAGGCTGGATCCCAAGCTGTACCTGGAGTACGCCGGTCGTGATGCCTCGGCAGCACCGGCGGCCGGGCACCTGTCCGTCCATATCGAAGAACAGAAGAAACTGGTCAACGACGCGTTTGAAATCTGACGAGCTACCGAACTAAGGATCAGAGATGTCAACAGAGATAAAAGCACCCGTTTTCCCCGAGTCGGTCGCCGAAGGCACAGTCGCGACCTGGCACAAGAAGCCCGGCGAAGCCTGTAGCCGTGACGAGCTGATCGTCGACATCGAGACCGACAAGGTGGTGCTCGAGGTGGTAGCCCCGGCGGACGGCGTGATTGAGGAGATCCTCAAGGACGAAGGCGACACCGTTGAGAGCGGTGAAGTGGTCGGCCGGTCCAAGGAGGGTGCCAAGGGGGAATCCGCACCCGCTGAAAAGGCGCCCGCCGACAAGGGTGATGGCAAGAAGGACGAGGGCCGTACCGAACCGGCCGGCGGTCCTTCCGAGCCCCGTGGCGAGGCCATTCTGAGCCCCGCCGCCCGTAAGCTGGCGGACGAGAACAATGTCGACCCGGCCGCAGTGGCAGGCACCGGCAAGGACGGCCGCGTCACCAAAGAAGACGTTCAGGCCCATATCGACAGTGGCAAGGCCCAGAAGCCGGCCGCCAGCCAGGCTCCGGCTGCCGCCGCTCCGGCCGCCGACATCCCCGCCGGTGAGCGTCCCGAGAAGCGGGTGCCCATGACCCGCCTGCGGGCCAGCATCGCCAAGCGCCTGGTCAGTGCCCAGCAGAACGCGGCCATGCTGACCACCTTCAACGAAGTCAACATGAAGCCGTTGATGGATCTGCGCAAACAGTACAAAGACAGCTTCGAGAAGCGCCACGGCATCAAGCTGGGCTTCATGTCGCTGTTCGTGAAGGCGGCCACCGAAGCGCTCAAGCGTTTCCCCATGGTCAACGCCTCCATTGACGGCAACGACATGGTCTACCACGGTTATCAGGATATCGGCGTGGCCGTCTCCAGTGATCGCGGTTTGGTGGTGCCGGTACTGCGTGATACCGATGCCATGGGCCTGGCGGATATCGAAAAGAAAATCGTCGAATATGGTACCAAGGCCAAAGACGGTAAGCTGGGCATTGAGGAAATGACCGGCGGCACCTTTACCATCTCCAACGGCGGTGTGTTCGGCTCGCTGATGTCAACGCCGATCCTGAACCCGCCGCAGACCGCGATCCTGGGCATGCACAAGATCCAGGAGCGGCCCATGGCGGTGGACGGTCAGGTCGTGATTCTGCCCATGATGTACCTGGCTCTGTCTTACGATCACCGCATGATCGATGGCAAGGAAGCGGTGCAGTTCCTGGTGGCGATCAAGGATATGGTTGAAGACCCGGCGCGCATTCTGCTGGACGTCTGAACCTGACACTCAACGAATCAGAAAACAGGATAAGTCATGTCTGATAAGTACGACGTTATTGTCATTGGGGCAGGTCCCGGCGGCTATGTTGCGGCCATCAAGGCCGCCCAGCTGGGTCTGAAGACCGCCTGCGTCGAGTCCTGGACATCCGAGGAGGATGGCAAGCAGGTGCTCGGCGGTACCTGTCTGAACGTGGGCTGCATTCCCTCCAAGGCTCTGCTTGAGATCTCCCACAAGTATGAGGAGGCTCATCACGACTTCGCCGACCAGGGCCTCGAGATCAAGGATCTGAAGGTCAACGTCGCCAAGATGATGGAGCGCAAGGCCGGCATCGTGAATCAGCTGACCGGCGGCATCGCCGGCCTGTTCAAGGCCAACGGCGTCACCTCCATACATGGTCACGGCAAGCTGCTGGCCAACCGGCAGGTGGAAGTCACCGACAAGAACGGCAAGACCACCGTCTATGAGGCCGACAACGTCATTCTGGCCACCGGTTCCGATCCCATCGAGATCCCGCCGGCGCCGCTGAAGGACGACCTGATCGTGACCTCCACCGGGGCTCTGGAGTTTGACGAAGTGCCCAAGCGCGTGGGTGTGATCGGTGCCGGCATCATCGGCCTGGAGCTGGGCAGTGTCTGGAACCGCCTGGGCTCAGAAGTAACCGTGCTGGAAGCCCTGGACACCTTCCTGCCGGCGGTGGACCAGCAGGTGGCCAAGGAAACCCTGAAGCACTTCAAGAAGCAGGGCCTGAACATCCAGCTCAAGTGCCGTGTGACCGGAACCTCGGTCAACCGCAAGGTCATCACCGTCAAGTACGAGGATGGCAAGGGCGAGCAGGAAATCAAGGTGGACAAGCTGATCGTGGCCGTTGGCCGCCGGCCCCACACCGATAACCTGCTGGCGGCGGATTCCGGCGTCAACCTGGACGAGCGCGGCTTCATCTTTGTCGACGACCACTGCCGTACCGATGCCCCCGGCGTCTGGGCCGTGGGCGACGTGGTGCGTGGCCCGATGCTGGCCCACAAGGCGTCGGAAGAGGGCGTCATGGTGGCCGAGCGGATTGCCGGTCACAAGCCTCAGGTCAACTACGACTGCATTCCCAACGTGGTCTACACCCATCCGGAAGTGGCCTGGGTCGGCAAGACCGAAGAGCAGCTCAAGTCCGAGGGTGAGGAATACAAGGTCGGCACCTTCCCGTTTGCGGCCAACGGTCGTGCCATGGCGGCCAACTCCGCCATGGGTCTGGTGAAGATCATCGCCGATGCCAAGACCGACCGCATTCTCGGTTTCCACGTTGTCGGGCCCCAGGCCTCGGAAATCGTGGCCCAGGGTGTGATCGCCATGGAATTCGGCTCCAGCGCCGAGGACCTGGCATTGACCTGCTTTGCCCATCCGACCCTCTCTGAATCCGTTCACGAGGCGGCGCTGGGTGTCAATGACGGCGCGATTCACATCGCCAACCGCAAGAAAAAGAAGTAACGCCAGACCGGAAGCCGGGATGTCAGCGGGGGCATCCCACAGGCTCAACGCCGGCTTCCGGCCGTTGCATAGATGCGCTGAGGTGATCCCCGGCGCATCGTCCATAACTCGCGGCGCGCGGGTTAGACTTCCGTAAATGGTTATCCTCCATCAATAAGCGGGACAAAATTATGAATTTGCACGAATATCAGGCCAAGCAGCTGTTCGCTGAATATGGCCTGCCGGTATCCAAGGGCTTTGCCTGCGACACTCCTGACGAAGCCGCTGCGGCAGCCGACAAGATCGGCGGAGACCGTTGGGTGGTCAAAGCTCAGGTCCACGCCGGTGGTCGCGGCAAGGCCGGCGGTGTCAAGCTGGTCAGCAGCAAGGGTGAGATCAAGGAATTCGCCAGCAACTGGCTGGGCAAGAACCTGGTCACCTACCAGACCGACGAGAAGGGCCAGCCGGTCAGCAAGATCCTGGTTGAGAGCCTGACCGACATCGACCAGGAGCTCTACCTGGGTGCGGTTCTGGACCGTGGTACCCGCCGCATTGTCTTCATGGCCTCCACCGAAGGCGGTGTCGAGATCGAGAAAGTCGCGGAAGAAACTCCCGAAAAGATCCTCAAGGCCGCCATCGACCCGCTGGTTGGCCCGCAGGCCTACCAGGGCCGTGACCTGGCGTTCAGGCTGGGCCTCAAAGGCGACCAGATCAAGCAGTTCACCCAGATCTTCATGGGTCTGGCCAAGCTGTTCGAAGAGAACGACCTGGCCCTGCTGGAAGTCAACCCGCTGGTGATCACCAAGGAAGGCAAGCTGCACTGCCTCGACGCCAAGATCAACGTTGACGGCAACGCGCTGTACCGCCAGCCCAAGATTCGCGAGATGCACGACCCGTCCCAGGAAGATTCCCGGGAGGCCGAGGCCGCCAAGTGGGAGCTCAACTACGTGGCTCTCGATGGCAACATCGGTTGCATGGTGAACGGCGCCGGCCTGGCCATGGGTACCATGGACATCATCAAGCTGTCCGGCGGCCAGCCCGCCAACTTCCTGGACGTCGGTGGCGGGGCCACCAAGGAGCGCGTCTCCGAGGCGTTCAAGATCATTCTCTCCGACACCAACGTCAAGGCCGTGCTGGTTAACATCTTCGGCGGCATCGTGCGTTGCGACATGATCGCCGAAGGCATCATCGGTGCGGTCAAGAACGTCGGGGTCAAGGTTCCTGTCGTGGTTCGACTCGAAGGCAACAACGCTGAGCTGGGCACCAAGGTGCTGGCGGACAGCGGACTCAACATCATCGCCGCCACCAGCCTGGCGGATGCCGCAGAGCAAGTCGTTAAAGCCGCAGGGGGTAAATAATGAGTATCCTGATCAACAAAGACACCAAGGTTATCTGTCAGGGCTTTACCGGCGCACAGGGTACCTTCCACTCCGAACAGGCCCTGGCCTACGGCACCAAGATGGTTGGCGGCGTCAGCCCAGGCAAGGGCGGCACCGAGCACCTGGGCCTGCCGGTGTTCAACACCGTCGCTGAAGCGGTCGAGAAGACCGGTGCCGAGGCGACCGTGATTTACGTACCGGCGCCTTTCTGCAAGGACGCCATCATCGAGGCGGCCGATGCCGGCATCCAGCTGATCGTGTGCATCACCGAGGGCATTCCCTCCATCGACATGCTCTATGCCAAGGAGTACGTGGATCGCAAGGGCGTACGGATGATCGGCCCCAACTGCCCGGGCGTGATCACACCGGGCGAGTGCAAGATCGGCATCATGCCCGGTCACATCCACAAGCCCGGCAAGGTGGGCATCGTGTCCCGCTCCGGTACCCTGACCTACGAAGCGGTCAAGCAGACCACCGACTTCGGCTTCGGCCAGTCCACCTGTGTCGGTATCGGTGGCGACCCGATCCCGGGCTCCAACTTCATCGATATCCTCAAACTGCTGCAGGACGATCCGCAGACCGAGGCCATCGTGATGATTGGTGAGATCGGCGGTAACGCCGAGGAAGACGCCGCGGCCTTCATCAAGGACAACGTCACCAAGCCGGTGGTGTCCTACATCGCAGGCGTTACCGCGCCTCCGGGCAAGCGGATGGGCCATGCCGGCGCCATCATCGCCGGTGGCAAGGGCACCGCGGACGAGAAGTTCGCCGCCCTGGAAGACGCCGGTGTGAAGACGGTGCGCAGCCTGGCCGACATCGGCAAGGCGCTGAAGGAAGTGACCGGCTGGTAAGACACTGCCAGCAGATACACAAACCCCCGCGTCCGGGAGCTTCGGACAGCGGGGGTTTTGCGTTCTGGGGGCAGGGCCGATGCAATCGGAGGTTATTTCGGGGCCACATCAGTCTATAATCCCGCCCTTGTCTCTTTTATCATGTGCCACAGACCTGTCCATAGGAGTTCATGCTTTGAGTTCTGTAGATTCCCAGCAACGTGTGCTGTCCGGAATGCGCCCCACCGGTAAACTGCATCTTGGTCACTACCACGGCGTGCTGAAGAACTGGGTCAAACTCCAGCATGAATTCGAGTGCTTCTTTTTTGTCGCCGACTGGCACGCACTCACCACCAATTACGACGACCCGTCCACCATCGAGAGCAGTGTCTGGGACATGGTGATCGACTGGCTGGCGGCCGGGGTGAACCCGGGCTCGGCGACGCTGTTCATCCAGTCGCGGGTGCCGGAACACGCAGAATTGCACCTGCTGCTGTCCATGATCACGCCTCTGGGCTGGCTGGAGCGGGTGCCGACCTACAAGGACCAGATTGAGAAGTTGCGTGAGAAAGATCTCGCAACTTACGGATTTCTTGGGTATCCCTTGCTCCAGAGCGCCGACATCCTGATGTACCGGGCAGGGCGGGTACCGGTGGGCGCCGACCAGGTCTCCCACATCGAGATCACCCGGGAACTGGCCCGGCGCTTCAACCACCTCTACGGCCGTGAGCCGGGTTTCGAGGAGCAGGCCGAGGGTGCCATCGTCAAGATGGGCAAGAAGAACGCCAAGCTGTATCGGGCCCTCAAGCGCCGCTACCAGGAAGAGGGCGACATGGAGGCCCTGGATACCGCCCGGGCTTTGCTCAAGGAACAGCAGAACATCTCCCTGGGGGACCGGGAGCGGCTCTACGGCTACATCGAGGGTGGTGGCAAGGTGATTCTGCCGGAGCCCCAGGCGCTGCTGACGCCGGAGTCCAAGATGCCCGGCCTGGACGGCCAGAAGATGTCCAAGTCCTACCACAACACCATCGGCCTGCGGGAAGACCCGGACACCGTGGCGCAGAAAATCCGCACCATGCAGACCGATCCCGCCCGGGTGCGCCGCACCGATCCGGGCGAACCGGAGAAGTGCCCGGTCTGGGGTCTGCATCAGGTCTATTCCGATAATGAAGTGAAGGAATGGGTACAGACCGGTTGCCGTAGCGCCGGTATCGGCTGCCTGGACTGCAAGAAACCGGTGATCGACGCCATTGTGGAGGAGCAGCGGCCACTGCACGAGCGGGCCCGCGAGTATGAGGGCAACCCCGACCTGGTGCGCTCCATCCTCGACGAGGGCTGTGAGGAAGCCCGGGACGCCGCCCGCGAAACCCTGGAAGAAGTCCGCGCGGCCATGGGCCTGCGCTACCGTTAGGTCGTACGCGGCCGCACCACAGGCGATGTTATGACGGAAGACGCAGCGGTAAATCAGTCCCCGACGCCCCCGGAGCCGGAAGTCGTTCCGGTTGCCCGCGTGTCCGGCAAGCCGCTGGTGGATCTGCCCAAGGATCTCTACATTCCGCCGGACGCCCTGGCGGTGTTCCTCGAGGCCTTCGAGGGCCCGCTGGATCTGCTGCTGTATCTGATCCGGCGCCAGAACATGAACATCCTCGACATCGACGTCAGTGAGATCACCCGTCAGTACATGGATTACATCGGCGCGGTGGAGGCCATGCGTTTCGAGCTGGCGGCGGAATACCTGGTGATGGCGGCCACCCTGGCGGAGATCAAGTCCCGCATGCTGTTGCCCCGCCAGGAGGCGGAGGACGACGAGGAGGTGGACCCGCGGGCCGAGCTGATCCGTCGCCTGCAGCAGTACGAGCGCTTCAAGAAGGCCGCCGAGGACGTCGATGCGTTGCCGCGCCTGGAGCGTGACAACTTCACCACCAGCGCGTCACTGCCGGATCTGCCCAGCAGCCAGGCGGCGCCGGATGTGGATCTGCGGGAACTGCTGCTGGCGCTGCAGGGGGTGCTGAAGCGGGCGGAGCTGTTTACCAGTCACCATGTGGAGCGGGAGCGGCTGTCCACCCGGGAGCGCATGTCGGCCATTCTGGCGGCGCTGACCGACGACCGGTTCGTCAGCTTCGAGAGCCTGTTCACCCTCGAGGAGGGCCGCCTGGGGGTGGTGGTCACTTTCCTGGCCACGCTGGAGCTGGTCAAGGAGCAGCTCATTGAGGTTGTGCAGGCCGAAGTGCTGGGCCCCATCCATGTCCGGGCCCGGGCCGCGGCCTGAGCCGGCGCTGATACCGTCACCCCGCAGGAGTCCAGGAATACGCCATGAACGAAGACACCATCCGCCGTCTCCAGGCCATCGTCGAAGCCGCGCTGCTGGCCGCCGGCCGGCCCATGTCGCTGGAGCAGTTGCGGGAGCTGTTCGACGAGGACGAGCGTCCGGCCCGTCAGGTCATGGAGCATGTGCTGTTCCAGCTGGAACAGGCCTGCGAGGGCCGGGGGTTTGAGCTCAGGAAAGTGGCCAGCGGCTATCGTTTCCAGGTACGCCAGGCCTATGCGCCCTGGGTGGCGAAGCTGTTCGAGGAAAAGCCCCAGCGCTACTCCCGGGCCCTGCTGGAGACCCTGGCACTGATCGCCTACCGTCAGCCAATCACCCGGGGCGAGATCGAGGACATCCGGGGCGTGACGGTAAGCAGCAACATTGTCCGCACCCTGCTTGAGCGCGAGTGGGTGCGGGTGGTAGGCCACCGGGACGTGCCGGGCCGGCCGGCGATGTACGCCACCACCCGTCAGTTTCTTGACTATTTCAATCTGAACAGCCTGGACCAGCTGCCACCGCTGGCGGATATCCGGGACCTGGAGGAAATCGGCCGGGAAGTGGAGAAGACCATTCAGGCCGAAATCGAGTTCGACACCCCGGACAGCCCGGTTGAGGACGAGCCCGATCAGGACGACACCCATATTGACGACCAGACCCTGCATTGACAGACCCGTCTGGCCAACCAAAGGATAGATCCATGGCGTCACAACGCCCTCGAAACCAGCGTCCACCCCAGAAATCCCCGGCACGGACCGAGGTGGGGCCGGAGCGCCTGCAGAAGCTGCTGGCCCGCGCCGGTATCGGTTCACGCCGGGAAGTGGAAACCTGGATAGAGGCAGGGCGGGTCACGGTCAACGGCCAGCCCGCCGAGCCCGGCCAGAAAGCCTCACCGGCGGACCGGGTCGAGCTCGACGGTCGCCGCCTAGACCTGAGTGCAACCACCCAGACCGTACGCCGCGTACTGATGTACAACAAGCCGGAAGGCGAGGTCTGCACCCGCAAGGACCCGGAAGGCCGTCCCACGGTGTTCGACAGCCTGCCCAGGCTCAAGGACCAGCGTTGGATCGCCATCGGTCGTCTTGACATCAACACCACCGGCCTGATGCTGTTCACCACTGACGGTGAGCTGGCCAACCGGCTGATGCATCCCTCCCACGAGGTGGATCGCGAGTACGCGGTCCGGGTCTTTGGCGAGGTGGACGAGGCCATGCTGCAGCGCCTGCTGGAAGGCGTGATGCTGGAAGATGGCGTGGCGCGGTTCTCCGATATCACCCCAGCCGGCGGTAGCGGTATCAACCAGTGGTTCCATGTCACCCTGTTCGAGGGCCGCAACCGGGAAGTGCGCCGGCTCTGGGAATCCCAGGGGCTGCAGGTCAGCCGGCTCAAGCGCGTTCGTTATGGCCCAGCGTTCCTGCCCAGCCGGCTCAGCGTCGGGCGCTGGGAGGAAATGAACCAGAAGGGCGTGGATGATCTCAGCAAGACCGTGGGACTGGAACCGGTGCCGCTGCCGGTCCAGACTCCTGACGAGGCCGCGGCCCTGAAGCGCAAGCAGCGCAAACAGCCGAGCCGGCCGGAAAAGAAGTCAGGTGGGCGCAAATGGCAGGTCAGCGGCACCCGGCCGACCAAGTCCGGACGCAAGTCCTAGATCTGCTTCGGTTCAGTCGCTGATGCGCTCGGCGACGCGGGTGCAGTTGCGACCCTGGGCCTTGGCCCGGTAGAGCGCCTCATCGGCACGGGCAACCCACTGGTCGGGGGTCTCGCCGCTGATGCGGGTGGCGATGCCGGCGCTGGCCGTGGCCGCCACCTGCTGCTCGCCACAGCTGACCAGTATCTCGGCGATAAATTTGCGCACCCGCTCCGCCACCTGACGGGCTTCCGCCTCAGAGGCGTGGGGCAGCAGGATGGCAAACTCCTCGCCACCAAACCGGAACACCGTGTCGCTGTTGCGGGTGGCCCGGTTCAGTTCGCGGGCGGTGGCCTTGAGAATGTGGTCGCCGATCACATGGCCGTAGGTGTCGTTGATCCTTTTGAAGTGGTCCAGGTCGCAGAGAATCAGGGTGCAGGCCTGCTGGTGACGGTCTCCCAGATGGCATTCGCGATTGAGGGCCTCATCCAGCGCCCGCTTGTTCGGGATCTGGGTCAGCGCGTCGGTAAGGGCGGCCTGCTGGACCTGGGCGAACTGGCAGGCGTTGCGAATCGGGCAGATGGCCACGGACAGCATTTGCTCGATCGCCGCCAGTTCTTCCTCGGCAAAGCGCCGGCGCCGGGTCAGGGTCAGGCCGCCATAACTGACGCCTTCCAGTTGCAGGCGGTAGTCGCAACGGTGGCGTCCGCCCATGCCGCTGGCATAGACGAAATCCTGGTGGCCGATCTGGTGGCGGTAGGTCAACTGGTCATAGCCCACCAGCCCGGCCAGTTCCTCGGCGAAGATGCCGATCAGCGTCTCCAGCGACAGCGTTGTGGACATGCGCCGGCACAGGCGGGTGTAGGCGTCATCTGATTCGCGCCACTGTTCGCTGATTTTCCGCAGTGCCGCCAGGTTGGGCTGACCGTCGTTACTGCGGGCGACAAAAGGGGTGGTGCCGGCCATTACGTGCTCCTTACATCAAGATTGCATAATCCAAAGCACAAAAAATGCCACATGAATAAAAAATAATTAAAACAAGGGGATAGGGACAAATATTGAGGTGGATGGGAAGTCCTGCCCCCAAACAGTCAAAAATCCGGCGCGGCGGCGGCAAGGCTCTGCCGGGCCAGGGCCGCGGCCAGCCGAAGATACCTGACAGCGGCTTACCTTGTGGTACACTTCGCAGCTTGTTCACCACCCCGAACGGCACCCCGGATCAAGGACGTTATGCGGTTTCAGGCACCCGAGAGTCTCTCTGAACAGATCGCCCAGCACCTGGGGCAGCGGATCATCAGTGGTCAGTTGCGGCCCGGCGAGCGCATTCAGGAGCTCAAGGTGGCCGGCGAGCTGGATGTGAGCCGGGGCTCGGTGCGCGAGGCGCTGCTGATTCTGGAGCGCCGCCACCTGATCGAGATTTTCCCGCGCCGTGGCGCCGTGGTGTCCCAGCTCACCCCTGAACTGGTCAACAGCCTCTACGATATGTACATCGAGCTGCTCTGTATGCTGGGCCGGAAGGTACTGGAGAAATGGTCGGCGGCGGAGCTGACCGGCATGGCCGCGCAGATGAACGAGATCCAGACCCTGATCGATCGCAGTGACAGCCGCAACGGCTCCACCGAGGCGGTGATCGAGGCCGGCTTCGGGGTTATGCGCCAGGCCTTCGCGCTGGTGGACAACCCCTTTCTGGAAGAAACCCTCGAGAACTTCCGTCCGGCCATCAGCCGCACCTATTTCGTGGCGCTGGACAACTTCCGCGGTGAAATCACCGAAACCCGGCGGTTTTTCCGCCAGCTCGTGGAAGCGGCGAGCACCGGCAATTCGATGGCGCTGGAAGCGTCCATCCGCGAGTTTGGCGAGCACCAGCGCCGGCAGGTGCTGCGGATCCTGGAACAGGAGTAGGTTTCCATGCAGGTAGCGCGCCCATGCGTCTGAAGTCCATCAAGCTGGCCGGCTTCAAGTCTTTCGTGGATCCCACCTCGGTACCCTTTCCCAGCAACATGACCGCGGTGGTGGGCCCCAACGGCTGCGGCAAGTCCAACATCATCGACGCCGTGCGCTGGGTCATGGGGGAGAGCTCCGCCAAGTACCTGCGCGGCGAGTCCATGACCGACGTCATCTTCAACGGATCCAGCGCCCGCAAGCCGGTGGGTCAGGCCTCCATCGAGCTGGTGTTCGACAACAGCGACGGCTCGGCACCGGGGGAGTTCGTCAGTTTCAACGAGATTTCCGTCAAGCGCCGTGTCCTGCGTGAGGGCCAGTCCGATTACTTCCTCAATGGCGCCAAGTGCCGCCGTCGCGACATCACCGATCTGTTCCTCGGAACCGGTCTGGGGCCCCGCAGCTACGCCATCATCGAGCAGGGCATGATCTCCCGTCTGATCGAGGCCAAGCCGGAGGAGCTGCGCATCTACATCGAGGAGGCGGCGGGCATCTCCAAGTACAAGGAGCGCCGGCGCGAGACCGAGAATCGCATCCGCCGCACCCAGGAGAACCTGGAGCGCCTCACCGACCTGAGGGAGGAGCTGGAGCGCCAGTTGCAGCATCTCCAGCGCCAGGCCCAGGCCGCGGAAAAGTACAAGGCCTACAAACAGGAAGAGCGCCAGAAAAAGGCCGAGCTCACGGTGCTGCGCTGGCAGGCCCTGGATACCGACCTGCAGCAGGCCCGGGAACGCATCCGCGACACCGAGCTGGAACTTGAGCGGGTGCTGACCGAAAGGGTCCGGCTGGAAACCGCCCTGGAGTCCCTGCGCCAGGATCACCAGGAGCGCACCGAGCACTTCAACAAGGCCCAGGCCCGCTACTATGAGGCCGGAGCTGACATCGCCCGTATCGAGCAGAGCCTGGAGCACCAGCGGGAACGTAGCCGGCAACTGGCAACCGAGCTGGACCAGGCCCTGGCCAATCAGCGCGAGCTGGATCGGGAGCTGGAGCAGGACGAGCACAAGCTCGAGACGGTCCAGGAAGAGTTGGCCATGCTGGAGCCGGAGCAGGAGGAGCTGGCCGAACGGGCGGAAGTCTCCGGCGAGCGCCTGCAGGATGCCGAAGCCGCCATGGCGGACTGGCAGTCCACCTGGGAGGCCTTCAGCAGCCGCTCGGCGGACGCCCGCCGCCAGGCCGAACTGGCCCAGTCCCGGATTCGCGCTACCGAGGACAATATCGAGCGCCTGCAAAGCCGCCAGCAGCGGCTACAGGAGGAGCAGGCCCTGCTGGAAGGCCAGCTGGACCGAACCGAGCTGGAGGGCCTGCTGGAACAGGAGCAGACCTGCAGCCTGCGCAGCGAAGAGCTGGCGATGCGCATCGAGTCCGTCCAGGAGCAGTTGCAGGACAGCCGCCAGCGCCAAAGGGCGATGGAGGAGACGGTCAGCCGCCAGCGCCAGCAGGTCCAGTCGCTGACCGCCAATCTGGAGTCCCAGCAGAGCCTGCTGGCAGAGCAGCTTGGCAGCCAGGATGACCAGCTGCAGAGCTGGCTGAACCGCTTCGACCTCGCGGACAGCCCGCGGCTGGCCCGGCAACTGACCATCGACGAGGGCTGGTCCTTTGCGGTCGAGCAGGTCCTGGGCAACCTGTCCCAGAGTCTTTCGGTCCCGGCGTTCGGTGAGCTGGCGGAGGCCCTGGCCCAGGCACCCAAGGGCGCGGCGCTGGTGGAAACCGGTGGCGCCATTACGGCGCCCAACGGCAGCCTGCTGGCCCGTATCCGCGGTGGTGAGGGGCTGGCCGATCTGCTGGCGGACGTCCAGACCGCCGACACCCTGGACGAGGCTCTCGCCCGCCGGCCTCAGCTGGCAGCGGGGCAGAGCATCGTGACGCGGGACGGCGTCTGGCTGGGCCGCCACTGGTTGCGGATGCCGTTGTCGGAAGCCGGCCAGGTGGGCGTCATCGAGCGCCAGGCCCGGGTGGACGACCTGGACCATCAGTTACAGGCCGCCAGCGCCGAGCTGGAGACCAGCACCGCGGCCCTGCAGGAGCTGCAGGAGCGCAGTGCCCGCAACGAAACCGAGCGCGAGGAGGCCCAGCGCCAGCTCAACGACGCCGAGCGCGAACTGAGCCAGGTGGGCTCCCGCATCAGCGGCCTGCGGGCCCGGGCCGAGCAGATCGACGATCGCCTGCAGCGCATCCGCGACGACAGCGACGATATCCGCGAGCAGCTTCAGGAACAGCAGGAAGCCCTGGCGGAGGTCCGCCTGGAATGGCAGGACGCCCTGGCCGCCAATGAGGACAGCGATGTAGAGAAGGAACGCCTGCTGTCCCAGAGGGACGGCCTGCGGGCCAACCTGGACCAGCTTAGGCAGCAGGCCCGCCATGACCGCGACCACGCCCACCAGCTCCAGCTTCAGTTGCAGACCCTCACCAGCCAGCGGGAGGGCCTGCGCCAGACCCTGGAACGCATGCAGATGCAGCGGGAGCGCCTTGAGGAGCGGGTAGCGGTGCTCCAGGACGGCCGCGAGCAGGCCGAGGAGCCGCTGGAGGACCTTCAGCTTCAGCTGGAGGGCCTGCTGGACCGGCGCCTGGCCGAGGAGGAAAAACTGGCGGTGGCCCGGGACGCCCTGGAAGAGATCGACCGCCAGGTGCGGGAGAACGAGCAGGGCCGCAGCCGCGCCGAACACGTCATCCAGGACATCCGGGCCAGCCTGGAGAAGGCCAAGCTGGAGTCCCAGGCCCTGGAGATCCGGGCCGCCAACCACCTGGAGCAGCTCAGGGAGCTGGATGTCCAGTTGCGGGAGATCCTCGAGCAGATGCCGGAGGAGGCCAGCGAGGCGGCCTGGGCCGAGGAGCTGGAGAAGCTCGCCGGCCGCATCCAGCGCCTGGGCGCCATCAACCTGGCCGCCATCGAGGAGTACCAGGTCCAGAGCGAGCGCAAGACCTATCTGGATAGCCAGCACGAGGACCTCATGGAGGCCCTGGAGATCCTCGATAACGCCATCCGCAAGATCGACCGGGAGACCCGCCAGCGCTTCAAGGAAACCTTCGACAAGGTCAACTCGGGCCTGCAGGGACTGTTCCCGAAGGTGTTCGGCGGCGGCAATGCCTACCTGGAGCTGACCGGCGAGGACCTGCTGGAAACAGGGGTTACCATCATGGCCAGGCCGCCCGGCAAGAAGAACAGCACCATTCACCTGCTGTCCGGTGGCGAGAAGGCCCTGACCGCCATTGCCCTGGTGTTTTCCATATTCCAGCTCAACCCGGCGCCTTTCTGCATGCTGGACGAAGTGGATGCGCCCCTGGATGACGCCAACGTGGGCCGCTACGCCAACATGGTCAAGGAAATGTCCAGCCAGGTTCAGTTCATCTACATCACCCACAACAAGATCGCCATGGAAATGGCGGATCAGCTGATGGGTGTGACCATGCACGAGCCCGGCTGTTCGCGGCTGGTGTCCGTGGATGTGGAAGAGGCGGCGGCACTGGCCGAAATGTAACCGCAGGCGCCGCGTTGTGGACACTGGGGTACGGGAAGATGACAATCAGGCCATGGGAGCCTGTCCCGCGTTGTATTCATTACAGGCATTGCATAGAGTAACCCCGTTACGGGATTCGCACACAGGACAGCAGCACTATGTCGCTTAGGGAATGGTTAATTGCCATAGGTACCCTGGTCATTCTGGGCATCATTATCGATGGCATTCGCCGCATGCGAAGAGCCCGCAAGGACGCGATGGCGATCTCCTCCGGCATGGGGGCGGATGATCTGGAAGATGGGCCGCTGGAGGACGAGTACAATCCCGAGTTACCCAACGGTGGCGCCCGGCCGGTGAACGCCTCGGGCCGGCCGGAACGCAAGGCGGGTCGCAGCCGGTTTGCCAATCCCGAGCCCAAGCCCACACGACCCATTATCTCCACGCGGACGGCCGGCAGGGACGAACCGACAGCGCCGGCACCCAAGCCGGAACGCCCGGTACAGCCAGAGCCCGAGCATCGGCCCTTCGAGCCGGAGCAGGCGCCGGACAGCGTCTGGAGCGCCCTGGACGACGAACCCCTGGACGACGACGGCATTCTGGGTGCGGCCCGGCCGGTAGCGCCGGAACGCCGGCAGCCCGAGCCGGAAACCTCCAGCAAGGCAGCGAAGCCGGAGCGACCCGAGCCCAGGGCAAGGCAGCCGGAGCAGGCCCCGCCGGTGGTCACCTCGGAGGTGGAGGAGGACACCGCCCGCCGGGAGCCCGCGGCCAACGCCAGACGCCAGCCGCCGGCCGGCGCCAATCGCCCGCCTGCCCAGGAAGTCATCGTCATCAATGTGCTGGCCCGGCCCGACAAGGCCTTCAACGGCGCCGCCCTCAAAAAGCTGTTCGAGGCCTGTGGCCTGGAGCTTGGCGATATGGACATCTACCACCGCCACGAAGAGGCGGACACCACCAGCCCGGTGCAGTTCAGCGTCGCCAACGCGGTGGAGCCCGGCACCTTCCGTGAGGACGACATGGCCAGCCTGTCCACGCCAGGCATCAGCTTCTTCATGAGCATGCCCGGGCCCGGCCATCCACTGCAGGCCTTCGACTTCATGCTGGAAACCGCCCAGTGTGTGGTCAGGAACCTCGGCGGTGAGCTGAAAGACGAACGTCGCAGCGTGATGACGCCCCAGACCATCGAGCATTGCCGGCAGCGGGTTCGGGAGTTCGAGCGAAAACGACGGTCCCAGCGGGTCTGAAGCGGCAGCTGTTGTAAGGAGCCTCTGATTGACTCCTGAATGGTCTCTGGCTTTCAGAGCGATTCACAATCAAGGCGCGACTTTGCAGTAATGTCTGGACCTTACAAGAAGTCGCAACGCCGAGTGTGGATTGCTCTGAAAGCCCCGGAGGGCGAGCTCTGAGGGCTGCATCTGCCGCGTTGCTACTCTTGCCAAGGGCTACGGCCATTGGCGGCGAGCAGCGCCTTGCAGCTGCAGCCCTCAGAGCCCGCAGAGGCCATTCAGGAGTCAATCAGAGGCTCCTCAGTGCATGCCCGGCCAGACCGGGCATTTTCATGTTCAGGGGAGGTGACGGACGGTATGGGCAAGAGCTCTTCGGCGGCCAAGCGGATAAAAGAACTCCGCGAGCAGATTGACGACCACAATTACCGTTACTACGTGCTGGACGATCCCCAGATTCCGGACGCCGAATACGACCGCCTGTTCCGCGAACTCCAGGACCTCGAAGCCGAACATCCCGACCTGGTGACCGACGATTCCCCCACCCAGCGGGTCGGCGCTACCGGCGAGACCAGCTTCGAGTCGGTCGAGCACCGGGTGCCCATGCTGTCCCTGGACAACGCCTTCAGCGAGGACGAGCTCAGGGATTTCGACCGCCGGGTCCGGGAGCGCCTGGGTACGGACGAGGACGTGGAGTACGTCTGTGAGCCCAAGCTGGACGGCCTGGCGGTTTCCCTGCTGTACGAGAAGGGCAAGCTGACCCGGGCCGCCACCCGGGGCGACGGCTACACCGGCGAGGACATCACCGCCAACATCCGCACCATTCCCTCGGTGCCCCTGAAACTGCGGGGCAACGACTACCCGGACCTGGTGGAGGTGCGGGGCGAGGTCTACATGCTCCGAAAGGGCTTTGAAAAGCTCAACAGGGAGCTGGCGGACCGGGGCGAGAAGACCTTCGTCAATCCCCGCAACGCCGCCGCCGGCAGCCTGCGCCAGAAGAACCCCAAGGTGACCGCACGCCGGCCGCTGGAGATCTGCGGTTACGGCATCGCCGTGGAAGACGAGAAAGACCTGCCGGACAACCACTGGGAGTGCCTCAAGCGGGCCAAGGACTGGGGCTTCCGGGTCAACCGGGAGATGCGCCGGGCCAAGGGTGCCGACGAGTGCCTGAAGGCCTATGAGGAACTGGAGGACAAGCGGGACGATCTGCCTTATGAGATCGACGGCATCGTGTTCAAGGTCAACAAGCTGTCACTGCAGCGGGAGCTGGGCTTCGTGTCCCGGGCGCCGCGCTGGGCCATTGCCCACAAGTTTCCCGCCCAGGAGGAAATGACGGTGATCGAGGACGTCGAGTTCCAGGTCGGCCGGACTGGCGCCATCACGCCGGTGGCCCGGCTGGAGCCGGTGTTTGTCGGCGGCGTCACGGTCAGCAACGCCACCCTCCACAACATGGACGAGATCGAGCGGCTGGGTGTGCGGATCGGCGATACCGTGATCGTACGCCGGGCCGGCGATGTGATTCCCCAGGTGGTCAAGGTGGTGGAGGACAAGCGCCCCGGCAACGCCCGCAAGATCAAGCTGCCGGATACCTGTCCGGTCTGTGATTCCGACGTCATCCAGCCGGAGGACGAGGCGGTGGCGCGCTGTACCGGCGGGCTCTACTGCGCCGCCCAGCGCAAGGAGTCGATCCGTCACTACGGCTCCCGCAAGGCGCTGGACATCGAGGGCCTGGGCGAGAAATGGATCGATATCCTGGTGGAAAAGGACATGGTCCGTGATGTGGCGGACCTCTACCACCTCAAGGTGGAGGACCTGACCAAGCTGGAGCGCATGGGCGAGAAGTCCGCCAGCAATCTGGTGGAGGCCATCCAGGGTTCCACCGAGCCGCCCCTGTGGCGCTTCATCTACGCGCTGGGCGTGAGGGAAGTGGGGGAGTCCACGGCCAAGGCCCTGGCGCGGCATTTCGGCAACCTGGAGGCGGTCATGGAGGCCTCCGAGGAGGATCTCCAGGAAGTGCCGGACGTGGGGCCGGTGGTGGCTGGACACATCCGCAGCTTCTTCGACCAGGACCACAACCAGGAAATCATCGAGCGCCTGCGGGACGCCGGCGTGAAATGGCAGAGCGAGAAGACCGACCGCAAGGCCATGCCGCTCAAAGGTGAGACCTGGGTGCTCACCGGTACCCTGGATGACTTCACCCGGGAGGAGGCCAAGGAGCGCCTGGAACAGCTGGGTGCCAAGGTGGCCGGCAGCGTATCGAAGAAAACCAGCTGCGTGGTGGCCGGGGAGTCCGCCGGCTCGAAACTGGAGAAGGCCAAGGAGCTGGATGTGAAGGTCCTGGACGAGGACGGCTTCAAGGAGCTGCTGTCCAGCCACGGCCTCTAGGTAGTCGGCGCCACGACCTTTTACCGGCGGGTCCCGCGGGACCCGCAACCCCAATCTGAGAACTCGCGCAGATAGCGCATCAGGCAAATTGATTACCATGACGACGTTCTGTAACGGTCTGTAACCCGGCCGTCACCATAACAACAACGTCCTTTGACATGGATGCCTGCATGCGCGCCGAATCCCATACCCTTCGCCCGGTCCGGGTACTCATCACCCTCGTTGCCGCCCTTGCGCTCACCGCCTGCAAGACCGAGAAAGACCCGGAACAGCCCACGGTTCTGGGCAGCCCGGCGCCGGTGGCTTACCTGGGCGTGGAGTACTATTACAATTTCGGGGTCTACGGCGGTGACGGCATCCTGCAGTACTCCCTCACCAATGCGCCGTCCTGGCTGGCGCTTGAAGATACCAGCAACAAGGCCCGCCAGGGCATCATCATGCGCGGCGTTCCGGGGCTGACCGGCGGCAATCGGGGTGAGCAGGATCTGGGCAAGACCGTGGATGTCACCCTGCTTACCACGGATGGCGAGCGGGTTGGCCTGCAACCGTTCGATATCGACGTGCGACACAACACCGTCACCCTGGAATCGGAGGGTTTCGAGGAAGGCGAGTACCCGGACGTAGAGGCCTCCGACGATGCCAACGTCTGCGAGCTGCCGGATCTGGGCGAGGTGGAGGGTGACGGCGACCGCCGCACCGGCCTGCACCAGTTTACCGCCGAGGTCTACGACGACCAGGGCGAGGTGATCACGCCACCGCCGGCGTCCGCCCAGCGCAGCAAGGAAACCACGCCGGTGCTGGTCAAGGTCCTGCTGGCCAAGCCCTCGGTCACCCGCATCAGGATTGCCTTCGAGCTAACCTCCGATTTCGACCCCAGCAGCTGCGAGGGCAGCTTCACGGCGCCGCACCAGCGCTGCACCCACAGTGCCGTGAACCGCGGCCGGGCCATGATTGGCAAGGACGTGGTGGCCATGGGCAGCGACAGCGAAGGCCGGCTTGAAGTGCCGGAATACCTGCAGTACCAGCCCGACGCCAATGGCGACCTGACCCGGGGTGTGCTGACCCTCGAGCCCGGCATCACCGAGTGCTACATCCGACTGGAGGTGGTGTCCGATGACGTGCCGGAAACCAGCGAGCTGTTTTCCATCGATCTGACCGATGTGCGGGAGGGCCTGGCCGCCCTGGGCAGTGGCGATGACGGCGTGAGCCGGACCCTCACCATCCGGGACAACCAGACCTCGGTGGTGTTCGAGACCGAGGCCGGCTACCAGCGGGATGTCATTAATGCCGAGGAGAACCGGCAGTACAGGGCCCGCCTGGAGAACCGCCTGGACAGCGACGCCAGCTACCGAGTGCGGCTGGGACAGGAGGAGGTTTCCACCGCGGTCCCGGGTGACGACTACATCATCGAAGTGCCGGATACCGACCAGCCCGGCACTTGGATCCAGGTGGAGGAACTGGTGTTCGGACCGGGCCAGAACCACCTGACCTTCCGGGTGGCGGCGCCGAACGACAGCATGGTGCCGGTGGACGACGACAAGCTGATGGTGATCAACGCCGATGAGCGCTTCCAGGACGGCCGGGAGTTCTACGCGGCCGCCCAGGACACCGGCCTCAGGCTGACCATCAACGAGCTGCTCAGCAGTCTTGAGGTTGGCTCCAGTGGCGATTTTGCCCCCACCGACCTGGTTCTGGCCCGCAATGGCGGGATTGCCCTGGTGGGGGTGGACCTCACCGGCTTCAGCGGCGAACCCGCAGGCACACCGCTGCTGGTTGTCTATGACCGCAAGGGCAACATGGTTGATTCCCTGGTTGTTGCCAGTGTCACCGCCGATTCCGAGGCGCCGCCCCTGCTCAGCTACAACGAACGGCCCGCCGATGTGGGCAACGCCACCGTGACCCGGGAGGAGATCGCCGTCACCTTTGGTAGCCGTGGCGCCCTGGCCGGCGCCAGCAACAGCGGCGGCGTGGACAGTGTCCAGGCCCTGTTCCGCTACGACAGCATGGCCGGCGGCTACGCCCCGGTGTGGCGGTTCCAGACCGGTACCGCCGGCGATGACCTGCCCCGAGCCCTGGCCATGGACCGCTCCGGCGCCCTGTTCGTTGGTGGCGAGACCAGCGGCAGCTGGCCGGAGAGAACCAACCGGGGCGGACTGGACAGCTACGTGCAGCGGATCGGCACTGAACTGAGCGGCAGCACCGAAGTGCCCGCCCTGGCCTGGACCCGGCAGGTGGGCTCGGGTCTGGACGACCGGGTTCACGCCATCAGTGTCCAGAGCAGCAGCGCCACCCTGGTCGGCACCAGCTCCGGCCAGGTGGCCGGCGAACCGGCCCTCGGAGGGGTGGACCTGTATTTCTACACCGCGTCTTCGGCCGGCGGCGACATTACCGTGCGGCAGCTGGGTACCGCCGGCAATGACAATATCCAGGACGCCTTCCTGCGGGGCAGCGAACTCTGGCTGACGGCAGCGCCAAATGGCTATGCCCGAAAAGAACAGACCGATGGCGATGGCCTGGTTACCGCCACTTTGACCAGCGAGGCCCTGGGCAGTCCGGCGGCCTCGGTGCTGGGCTTCTCGACCCTGGGCAAGTCCCTGGCGGCGCTGACCCTGAACGACCAGGCCGATGCCGCGACAGACCAGTTCGACTTCCTGGTGCCGTTCAACGATGACATCGTCACCGCGGGCTTCACCACCGGGCGGTTCAGTTCGGAGTCCACCGCCTCACTGGGGAGCCGGCAGCCCATACTGGCCCGACTGAAGAAAGTGGAGCCGGAACCGGAGGCCGATTCGCAGGCAGGCGAGGGCGGGGGTGATGGTGACGGAGGCGGCGACGGCGACGGCATCGATGTGGAGGAGAGCGAAGACACCGTCAGCCCGCCGGTTCTGAGGCCGGGCCTGGAAACCCGCTGGCGGGTGCAGCGCGACATCACGGCCGGCATCGATGGCCTGGTGCAGTATCGCGGTGACAAGCTGATCACCCTGATCCGCGAGGGCGCGTCCGGCAGCGAGACCTGGTCCCTGAACCTGTTCACCGGCGAGGGCCGGCTGCTCACTCCCTGAGGGGAAGGGCGGCCAACTGTGGGGTGGTGGCTGTTTCGCGGGCTATACCGAACCTTCCTGGCGGCTGATGTCGGCGTATAGCCGCAGATAATCGGTACTGGTCACCAGCCCCTTGGCCCCGCCGTTGAAATCCAGTACCAGGGCGGCGTTGAGCTGGTGCGCCAGCATCAGCCGGGCCAGCTGGTGGGCGTCGGTCTCGGGCGTGGCGGTGAGGAAGGCCGGCAACTCCACCTGGGTAAAGGTCTGGGTGGCGGCGTTCGCCCGGTTGCGGTGAATCCAGTCCAGTAACCAGCTCAAGCCGATCAGGCCCGCCACTTCACCCTCCGTCATCACCACCAGATGATGCACTCCGTGCTCGTCCATGGTGGCCAGGGCGGTGGCCATGGTGTCCGTTGCTTCCACGCTGTACAGGTAAGTCGAGCAGATACGGGACACCGGCAGGTAGGGCCGCTGGGCCTCCGGGCTGGATTCGCTGGCCTCGCCGTATTCCGCCAGGGCCCGCCGCGCGGTGACCTGCTGGGCGTTGAGAAACGCCGGGTCGGTATTCTCGTTGTAGCCGGGCTGGGGCTTCTGGATTTCGTCGGTTTCGGTGACGGCAGGGGTGCGGCGACTGCGGGCGCTCTCAGGCAGCCGAGTTCCGATGGGTCTTCCCGGTTCACTTACAAATATGGCCATGAGGCCTCCCCCTGTCGTTCACTCACTGGTTATCGGCCGTCAGCCGTAAACCTCAAGCGCTTTTCTGCGTATCCGCCACCCGGCAGCGCTCCGGGCCCAACCGTTGCGACAGCGACAACGGCAGCGCTTCCGGCTGGCCGGTCAGGCGATCGGCAAGAAACTCCACCAGCAACGGGGCATAGGCCAGGCCCTTGCTGCCCAGGCCGGTGAACACTTCCATGCCTTCCAGTACTTTGCCCGTGCGGCTCGTCAGGGTGCCCACCGTGGGCTGGTAGTCATGGGTTGTGCAGCGAAACGCCACCCGTCCGCTGACCGCCGCCGGGGAGGGCGCTTGCGGGCCGCGCCAGAGGGCCGGCAGGTTGCCGGACAGCTCCCGCAGGTTTTCCAGGTGACTGTCGGCGGACACGTTCTCGGACGCATCGTGCAGGTCAAAGGTGGCGCCGGTCAGGCACTGGCCGTCATGGTTGGGGTTGAGATACCGCGACCCGCAGATCACGGCCCGGGGCGCGTGGAGGGCCTCGCTCGGCACCGAGGTCACCTGGCCCCGGATGGCGCGGAAACGGAAACCACCGCTGGCGGGCAGCAGGTCCGGTGTCTTGTGGCCGGCACAAAGCACCACGGTGTGCGCCGCCAGTTGCGGCCCGACCTGGCCGGACACATGCCAGCGCCCGTTGCAGGGCATCAACCGGGTCACACGGAAGCCCAGCTTGGCGTGAATGTTGGGGTGATCCAGCAGGGCGCGACACAGCGCTTTCGGCGTCAGCCAGCCGCTGTTGGCGAACCAGAGTCCGCCGGCCGGCACCGCCAGGCCGCAGAACTCGCTCGCCTCTGCCGCCGACACCGGTGTCAGCACGGTGTCCGGGTAGTCGTTGCGTTCCAGGAACCGCTGCTGGCGGTCGGCCTCCTGGTGGTTGTAAGCCATCTGGAACAGACCGGTACCGTGCCAGGCAGTAGGCGCGTTGAGAGGATAGAAGCGCTGACTGAACAGCAGCGCCGACAGCGCCAGCTGCGTCTGGGGATTGAAGTCAACTCCCAGCTTGACGTAAAGCGCGCCCTGGGGGTTGCCGGAGGCGCCGGCACCGGCGTCGTCACCGGCATCCAGAACCGTCACCCGGCGTCCGCGCTGGGCCAGGTTGTGGGCGAGCAGGCAGCCGGCGATACCGGCACCGATGATGATCACCGCTTCCGGTTCCGCAGCCTGGGGCCTGGCCTCCTTGCCGGGAACCGTGAAAACACCGGTCAGCATTTCCCGTTTGCGCCCGTAACCCGGACTCT
The DNA here is from genome assembly GCF_033722195.1 of Marinobacter sp. GTDB lineage: Bacteria > Pseudomonadota > Gammaproteobacteria > Pseudomonadales > Oleiphilaceae > Marinobacter. The sequence continues at coordinate 1,556 of NZ_JAWVZL010000023.1, read as the reverse complement.
TGCTCATGACGAAGCCCACGTCCGCAAGCGCCCGGCGCACACGGCCCACCGAGGTGAAGGTGGCCAGAGTGGTGCCCTCATGGCTGTGGCGGGCAATGGCGCTGGTGATCTGCTCGGCCCAGAGATCGGGATTGCGGGCCGGGGCAAAGCCGTCCAGGAACCAGGCGTCCGCGGTGAAACGCAGGTCCGACAGGGCCGCCAGCGCATCGCCGAAATACAGGCTGAGCCTGACCCGACCCCCGTCCAGGGTGAGCCGGTGCAGGCCCTCGGTCAGCGCCGGGTACTGGGCCAGCAACGCTTCGCCGAGGGGCGCCAGCTCCGGCCAGAGGGCGATGGCCCGGGCCAGGTCATTCGGTGTCAGGGGATGGCGTTCCATTGAGACGAAGTGCAGCGTCGCACCCTCCGGCGCTGCGCTGTCACGCCACAGCTGCCAGGTGGCCAGAAAATTCAGGCCGGTGCCGAAGCCGGTTTCGGCCACCACAAAGGCCTCGCCTATGCCCAGGCGGGCAAAGCGTTCGGCCAGTCGGTTCTGTGCCAGGAATACGTAACGGCTCTCCGCCAGGCCATCGTCCCGGGAGAAATAGACGTCGCCATAGCGGGCCGATACCGGCTGGCCGCTTTGCCAGTCGATTTCGGCGGCGACCAGGGCAGGGGGCCTGGGGCTAGCCGTGTTCATCATCAGGAACCCAGGCGGCGGATGTCTTTGATGATCACGGGTTCGCGGGGTACGTCGGCCATGCCGTTGCGCCGGCCCGTGGCCTTGCCGGCGATGGTATCCACCACGCCCATTCCGGAGGTTACCTTGCCGAACACCGTGTAACCGGGGCCGCGGGCGCCGGCATTGAGGTAGTCGTTGTCCACCAGGTTGATGAAGAACTGGGAGGTGGCGGAGTCCGGGTCGCCGGTGCGCGCCATGGCAATGGTGCCGCGGAGGTTCTTCACCGTTGGTTTGGCTTCCAGGGGCACCGGATCACGGGTCTGTTTGCGCTCGAGGTTCTCGGAGAACCCGCCGCCCTGGATCATGAAGCCCGGAATCACCCGATGGAAAATGGTGCCCTGGTAAAAGTCGGCCTCTGCGTAAGCCAGGAAGTTGCTGACGGTTTCGGGCGCCACATCCGGTCGCAGGGTGAGTTCGATGTTGCCTTCGGTGGTCTCGATCACGACCCGGGGCAGGCTCTGGTCCGCTTCCGGGGCTTGCGGCTCGGCGGCGTTCAGTGGGCCGGTCATGCCAATCAGGAAGACCGCAGCCAGTGTCAGCGCGCTCAGGCGTGCGGGGGCGATCGACAGGAGGGTAGTCAGTGGGGCCAGGGACAGCTTCATCGTTACCTTGCATCCTTGAATATTGAGTCAGAAAACCGTGTTCTCCAGCTTCCGCATTCTACCAGAGATCCCCGGCGCCGCTGATGGCGATAAGTTAAGAATCCGGCAGAGCATGGGTTTACAATTCTCGATTGTCAGGCAATATAAAGTAACTGTCTGATTGCCTTGATTGACCGGGACGGCGCATCGACACCAAAGATAACCCAATGACGCGAAGCGTTTCTGGACCCGGAGCC
>NZ_JAWVZL010000022.1:0-44847 GCF_033722195.1 Marinobacter sp. | reverse complement strand
GTCCAGTTGCGGTTGCTCAGGTTGATGTGGGTAATGGAGAAGGCCCGGGGAATGAATGCCGGATCCTTGGGGTCGAACTGGCGCTCGACCCAGTAGGGCCAGACCCAGTCCAGGTTGTGCTGGATCACCCGGCTGTTGATGAGGCCCCGTGCATGGAAGACCACGCCGGCCCGCAGCAGTTCGATGGGCTCACCCACCTCCGAGGGCTGGGCGAAGCCGTGCAGCTTGGCCAGCAGGGAAATGGGGTCCAGAAAGCCGTGTTGCCGCGCAACCCGCTTTACGATGAACCGCCAGGGCAACCACTTCATCCAGCTCACTCGGGTGCCTCCACAATGTTTTCCGATCCGGTGTATTTCGCCAGCGCCCGTCGCGCCAGCCGATTGAGAAAGATCACCGCCACCACGGTGCCGACGAAGCCGGCGCCGTAGATCGCCCATTCCAGCGGTGTGCGTCCGGTCTCCCGCACCCCCAGCACGGTCAGGTCCGCCGCCAGCGAACCAAGGTAGACGTTGTGCAGGGAGAAGGGGATGTAGCCGATGGCGCTGCCCAGCACGAAGCCGGGAAATGAGAAGTTGGTCAGGCCGAAGAAATAGTTCGAGATCTTGCTGGGAAAGAAGGGAATCAGCCGGGTCAGCAGCACGATCTTCCAGCCGTGGGGCGTGAGCTCATCGCTCATCAGGCGCAGCCGGGCCCGGTCCATGACGAACGCCTGGGCTCGTTCCCCGAACAGGTGGCGGGCGATGAGGAAGGCCAGGGCGGCGCCCAGAACCGTGCCGCTTACCACGTACAGGGTGCCTTCCAGAACGCCGAACACGAAGCCGGCGCCGGTGGTGAAAAGCACACCGGGCAACAGCAGCAGCATGACCAGGGCCATGATCAGGATGAACAGCAGTGGCGCCCAGGCACCCTGGGCATCAAACCAGCGCAGCAGGTCCACCACCCGCTCGTGGATGCCGAAGGCATAGAGCACCGCGAGGATCAGGCCAACGAACAGGATACTGGCCAGGATGCCCAGTGCCGGACTCTTCTTCCAGCCTGCCCGCCGTTCTAGTTCCGCCTGTTTCATGGCTGACCGGGTCTCCCCCTGTAACTGGTGCGAACATTGCCTGCTGGCGACTTGCCATCTGTTTTCAGCCTAAGGCACCGATGCCTGCCAATACAAGGCGCCGCCTTTTTCGGCGGGACCCGCCGTGTAGCCTTGGGTGTGGCGGGAGGTTACCCTGTCGGTAACACGCAACCCCGCCCAACCCTGGAGCTTCAATGGCCCGCAGCAACGCCGGCAAGGATTCGAGCCCGAACAGCAACCAGCCTCTGGATGCCATTACCGACTTCCTTGAGGAGCCTGATAATTACCCTGAACCCACCGGCAAGGTCACCGTCAAGGACACCCACCTGTCTCGGGTATTCCTTACCGATGACTACGTCTACAAGCTGAAAAAGTCGCTGCGCTACGATTTCCTGGACTTCAGCAGCCTCCAGGCAAGGCTTCGCAACTGCGAAACCGAGGTGGTCATCAACTCCGAGCTGGCGCCCTCGGTGTACCAGGGCGTGGTGGTGCTGGCACAGGGCGGGAGCGGCGGCTTCGAGCTGGGGGGCAGCGGCGAGCCGGTGGATTACCTGGTGAAAATGCGCCGGCTGCCGGATTCAGCCAATCTGGAAGCGCAGCTCGAGGACGGCGGGCCTGACCGGGCGGAAGTGGACGCTGCCGCCACCAGGCTGGCCCGCTTCTACCGTGATCGGCCGGTGGCCGGCGGCGTCGACCCGGAGCATTACCGGTCCCTGTGCCGGGAGCGCCGGGACGAGCTGCGGGATTTGCCCCTGTCGCCGGGGGACGATCTGGATCGTCTCCACGACCGCCTGCAACGCGCACTGCGGGACCATGGCGACGCGCTGGCCCGGCGCCACCGGGTCGATGTGCACGGTGATTTGCGGCCCCAGCATGTCTACCTCGGCGAGGATCCGGTATTTATCGACCGGCTGGAGTTCAACAGCGAACTGCGACTGCTGGACCCGGTGGAGGAGCTGGTGTTTTTCCAGCTCGAGTGTCAGCGCCTGAGCCACGGCTGGGTGGGAGAGCGCTTCCTGCGAACCTACTGTGAGCTGTCCGGTGACCAGCCGCCGCAGTGGCTGCCGGGGCTGTACCAGGGCTATCGGGGGCTGCTCTGGGCGCTACTGTCGGCCCGTCACCTGGAGCGCAACGACACCCGCAAGCCCTGGGCCGAGATTGCCCGTGATTACCTGCGTCGTGGCCTGGCGGCCATGAAGGAAGACTGACGTCTACTCACCCCGCAGGCGTCTGACCGCATCGGCGAAGAGGCCGGCGACGGAGACCAGGGTGACCTTGCCGGTGTCTCCGGGCTCCATCCTTGGCCGCACACTGTCGGTGACCAGCAACCGGGTCATGGTCTCGTTGTCGTAGAGTTTCTCGGAACCTTCGCCGAACAGGCCATGGGTGATGACGCCGTAGACTTCGGAGGCGCCCTTCCTGCGGCAGGCATCCACCGCCCGCAGCAGGGTGGTGCCGCCGGCCACCAGGTCGTCCACGATGATGGCCACCCGGTCCTCCATGTCACCGACCACCGCTTCCCCGCTGACCTCACCCTCGCTGCGGCGCTTTTCCAGGAAGGCGGTTGGGGGCTGGTCGCCGGTGCGTTCGACCCAGACATCCCGGAACCGGTCCGCGCGCTTGGTGCCGCCGGCGTCCGGCGACACGATCACCACCGGCCGGTCGCCGATGTCGTCGCGGATTTCGTCCACGAACAGGCCGTGGGCTTCCAGGTGCAGGGTGCGGCAGCGGAAGGCGTTGTCGAAGGCGGCCCGGTTGTGCACCTCCAGCGCCACCACGCAGTCCACCCCCATGGCTTCGAAAAGCTGGCCCACGTAGCGGGTGGTGACCGGATCGTAGTCCTTGGTGCGGCGATCCTTGCGGGCGTAGGCCAGGTAGGGCAGCAGGGCGGTGACCCGGGCGGCGCCGGCGTCCCGCACCGTGGCGATGAAAAACAGCAGCGTCAGCAGCTTGTCGTTGACCGAGGCGTTGTCGTCGCCGAACAGGGTGTGCAGCACATAGACATCACGACCGCGAACACGCTCCAGCGGCCTGGCCTTGTGTTCGCCATCGCCGAAATCCCGGTGTTCGTGTTCCGCCAGGCTGATGTCCAGCTGTTCCGCCACCGCCTCGCCGAACGTCTGGCTGCCCTCCAGAGCGAACAATACCGGTTTGCTGTCCATAGGTTCTCCTTGATTGCTTTACAGAAACTTTGCACAGCGCCGACAGCAACTGACACCGCAGGGGGTAGCCTTGTTCTGTCGTTCAACCAAAAGGATAGGATATGAAACGCCTCCTGATAACCTTGATCACGCTTTCCTGATCCGAAGCCGGATTTAGGTGCCGGTGGCCTCGAGGCTGTCCGTGGACTGTACGGCCCTCGAAGGGCTCGCACTCCGCTCAGTCGCAAGCCTCCGCCGACTGAGGCACAATGACTGGGAGACCCGGCCACGGGTCTCCCAGTCACGACAGCCCTCAGTGAACAACGGAGGCGCCATGAGCTTTGAAAACCGCATAGAGGCCATTGTCGATGACCGTGAGCACGGCTCGTCGGTACTGGTGGAACGCATCTGCAGTGCCTTTGAATCCCTGGCCCAGAGCGACGGTAACCGCGAGCGCCTGCACTGGGCGTTCCGCGAACTGCGGCGGGTCGACTCTTCCATGGTCGTCGTCCACCATTTCCTGGATACCCTGGAACCCTACATCGACGCCGACTTCTTCGACCGCCTGGCGGCTTACGTGGCCCACTGGGAGGGAGTCGAGGTGGACATCGCCGAACGGCTGCTGAAGGCGCAGAAGCTGGAGGGCAAGACACTGCTGACCCACAGCCACAGCGGCACCCTGGTGGCGGTGATCAGTGAACTGGCCCGCCAACTGAAAGACCTGCGAGTGCTGCAGACCCGCTCCGAACCCGGCGGCGAAGGGGAGCGCCAGTATCGCGAGCTCAAGGATCGGGGTATCACGGTGGAGCTGATCGACGACGATCAGGTGGCCGAGCGTGTCGGTGATCTGGATGCCGCCCTTCTGGGAGCCGACCAGTACACGGATGAGACCTTCGTCAACAAACGGGGCAGCGCCGCCATCGTCGATACCCTGGCTGCCCGCGACAAGCCCACCTACGTGCTGACCGATTCCCGCAAGAAAGTCACCACACTGGATTTCTCCGGCGAGCTGTTCGAAGCTTGTACCATCGGCCCTTCGGTGCACCTGGTCACCGAGGGCAGGCGCCAGCGAATCCAATGAACCGCTGGTCTGGCTTGGGCCGCTGGCGGCCGTCAGGCCATGGGGAGAACCAAGATGATGAATGTCCTGCAACTGCGTTTTCTGCCACTCTGGATCCTGTTGTGCCTCGGCTCCGGTGTCCTCCAGGCCCACCATGGCTGGGCCTGGCTCGATGAGGATGAGTTTGAACTCACCGGCACCGTCACCGGCGTCAGTCTCGGGAACCCCCACGGCGAGGTGACGCTGGACGCCAACGGCGAACAATGGGTGGTGGAGGTGGGCCAGCCCTGGCGCAACGAACGCGCCGGTCTTACCGCCGAGCTGCTCAGTGAGGGCCGCACCATCACCGCCACCGGGCATCGCTCGGAGCAGTCCGGCGAACGCATCATGAAGGCCGAGCGGGTGATCATCGATGGCAGGAACTACGACCTCTACCCGGACAGACTCTAGCCACCGGCACCCAACGTGACCGACTGGCTGTTGGCGCTGGAGGGTACCGCCGTTGCCAGCGCGTTACGTGGTTCCACGCTGGCGTATCCGCTGGTCAACGCCGGCCACATCCTGGGCATTGCCCTGCTGGTCGGTGGCATCCTGCCCCTGGATCTGCGGCTCTTGGGGTTGTGGCGCTCGCTGCCGCTGCAACCCCTGCTGCGGGTATTGGGCACCACCGCAGCGGTGGGCCTGGCCCTTGCCCTGGTGTGCGGCCTGCTGCTGTTCATTGGCCGCGCCACCGAATACGTCCAGTCGAGCCTGTTCGTGGCCAAGATGGCGGTTGTGCTGGTGGGGCTGACCAACGCCGTGTTTCTGCGCCGGGCGCTGGCCAGCGACCCGGCTGCCGGTGCCGCCGGCTCTGTTCTGCCCTGGCATTTGCGGGTCGGGGGCCTGGTGTCCCTGCTGGCCTGGGTCTCGGCACTGGTGCTGGGGCGGCTGGTGGGCTATTTCTGAAGCCCCGGCGAGAACGGGCCGGGCCGTCGATTCAAACGCAGGGATGTTTCATGAGCATCAACAACAGGGCGGGTAATGGTGTCGGCCGGCTGGCCCGCAAATATCTCTCCGATCTGGTCTACGGCGCCAATGACGGCCTGATCACCACCTTTGCCATCGTGGCAGGAGTGACCGGCGCCGCCCTGTCCGCCGAGGTGGTCCTGATCCTGGGGTTCGCCTCGTTGCTGGCGGACGGCTTCTCCATGGCCACCAGCGACTATCTGGCGGAACGCACGCCCACCAGCGAGACCGCCCGTACCGGCAAGCGGGAGGCTGCCCGCCATGGCGTCGCCACCTTCGTGGGGTTCATCTTTCCCGGCGTGGTGCCGCTGCTCGCTTACCTGATGCCGCTGGCGCCGGATCATCGCTTTCCGGTGGCGGCCCTGCTGACACTGGTGACCCTGTTTTTCGTCGGTGCGGGTCGGGCCGCCGCCTCAGACCTCAAATGGTGGGTGGCCGGCCTGGAGATGCTGCTGGTCGGGCTGCTGGCGGCCTCGGTGGCCTATGGCGTCGGCGCCTTTGGCGCCTGGGTCACCGGCGGCATTGGCATGCCGGCGGTCTGACCCGACCCGCTCGACAGCTGCCCTCTCAGGTCCGGGCCAGGGCCAGTTCCAGCAATTCGGCGGTGTGCAGTGCCCGGCGGCCCGTACCCCGCTGGATCTGCTCCCGGCAGCTGAAACCGTCCGATACGATCCAGGTGTTGACGCCCGCCTCACGCACCGCCGGCAACAGCACTGACTCACCAATACGCTGGGACACGGCGTACTTGTCCGCCTCGAAACCGAAGCCGCCAGCCATACCGCAGCAGCCGCTGTCCGGCGTGGTCACCCGCAGCCCCATGGCCTCCAGCAACTCCCGGCTGCCGTCCAGGCCCGCACCGGCGGCCTGGTGGCAGTGGCCGTGGAGCAGGACCTCGCCCTCCAGACGAGGCAGCGCCAGGCCCTGCTGATTGGCAAGGAAGTCGGGCAGCAGCCAGGTGTTGTCCGCCAGCCAGCGGGCGCGGTCGTCGTCCGGCAGCAGGTTCAGGAGTTCGTCCCGGAACACGCTGAGGCAGGAGGGTTCCAGGCCCACCACCGGCAGGCCCTCGTCCATCGCCGGCTGCAGGGTCGCCAGGGTGTGCTCGAGGCGTTTGCGGGCCGGCCCCAGCCAGCCGTAATCGTACAGCGGGCGGCCACAGCAGACCGGACTGCCGGGCAGGCGCACGTCGAATCCGAGCTGCTCCAGCACCGACTGGGCCGCCGATGGGGTCTGGGCGTGAAGGAAGTTGTTGAAGGTATCGGGCCAGAGCACCACCGCCGGGCGCTGGCCATCCCTCGCCTGCGGGCTCTGATAGCTGCGGGTGTAAGGCCGGGTGGAGAAGCGGGGCAGGCTGCGCTCCGGCGCCATGCCGGTGATCTTCTTGACCAGCCGGTTGATGCCGGGCAGGGCGGTGAGGCCGTTGAACAGCCTCGGAGCCTGGCCCGCCAGCCGTGACCATTCATGGATGCGGCCAAAGGTCCAGGCCTGCCGGGGCCGGCGATGATGCTCGTAATAGTGGGCCATGAATTCCGCCTTGTAGGTGGCCATGTCCACCTGTACCGGGCACTCGTGCTTGCAGGCCTTGCAGGCCAGGCACATGTCCAGGGCCTGGTGCACCGACTCGCTGGCCCAGCCGTCGGCGACCGGTTCCCCCTGCAGCATCTCGAACAGCAGCCGCGCCCGTCCCCTTGTGGAATGCTGCTCATCCAGTGTGCCCCGGTAGCTGGGGCACATGATGCCGCCGGCCTGGCTGCGGCATTTGCCCACACCGACGCAGCGGTTGGCGGCCATGGCGAAACTGCCCTGGTCCTTATGGAAGCTGAAGTGCAGCGGCTCCGGCTCGATGGGGTCGTAATCCGGGCCGGTACGCAGGTTCTCGTCCAGCCGGTACGGGTCCACCAGCTTGTGGGGGTTGAGGCGGTGACGTGGGTCCCAGATGGCCTTGAACTCATCGAAGGCCTTCAGCATGTCCTCGCTGAACATCCGCGGCCAGAGTTCGGCCCGGGCCTGGCCGTCGCCGTGCTCACCCGACAGTGAGCCGCCGTAGGACACCACCAGATCGGCGGCTTCCTCGGTGAAGCGGCGCCATTGGGCCACGCCCTCGGTGCTGGCCAGGTCAAAGGTGACCCGGCCGTGGATGCAGCCGTCGCCGAAATGGCCGTACAGGGAGGAGCGGTAACCATAGCGCTCCAGCAGTTGGCGGTAATCCCGCAAATAGTCCCCCACCTGCTCGGGATCGACGGCGGCATCCTCCCAGCCCGGGTAGGTTTCCGGTTCCCCGGGCAGGGCATTGGTGGCCGCGGCACCGCTCTTGCGCACCGACCACACCAGATTGGCCTCGGCGGGATCGGTGTAGAGGCGGCTGTCGACGCAGTGATCCCGCTCCTGGTCCATGGCCCTGCGGGCCTGGTGGGTGGCTTCCTCAAGGCTGTCGCCACCGAACTCCGCCAGTAGCCAGCCGTTGCCATCGGGCAGACCCTCCAGGGCCTTCAGGCCCATGCCTTTTTTGCGCATGTCACCGACAATCTGCTCATCCAGGCCTTCCAGGGCCAGGGCGCCGGTGGCCAGCACCGGCGGAGAGCGGTCGCCGGCCTGGCAGATGTCCTCGTAGCCCAGCACCACCAGCACCCGGTGGGGCGGGCTGGGTATCAGCCTGGCTTCGGCGGCCAGGGTGACCGCGCAGGTGCCCTCACTGCCGATCAGGGCGGCGGCCACATTGAAGCCGTTCTCCGGCAGCAGGGCGTCCAGGTTGTAGCCGGAGACCCGGCGCCGGATATCCGGGAACTCCCGGCGAATCCGGTCGGCGTAGCGGTCACGCAGGTCGCACAGGCGAGCGTAGATCTCGCCGCGGCGGCCGCCGGCGCGGATCAGGCGTTGCAGTTCCTGCTCGCTGGTGGGCCCCACCGTCATGCGCAGGCCGTCGTAGGTGAGGATCTCCAGCGACTCGATGTTGTCCACGGTCTTGCCCGCCATCACCGAATGGGCACCGCAGGAGTTGTTGCCCACCATGCCGCCCAGGGTGCAGTGGGTGTGGGTGGACGGGTCGGGACCGAAGGTAAGGCCATGCTCTTCGGCGGCATTGCGAAGCTGGTCGCAGATCACGCCGGGTTCCACCCAGGCGCGCCGGCGCTCCGGATCCAGACTGAGGATGCGATTGAGGTGGCGGCTGGTGTCCAGCACCAGGGCAATATTGCAGGTCTGGCCCGCCAGGCTGGTGCCGCCGCCACGCATCAGCACCGGAGTGTCGGTGTCGCGGGCGATGGTCAGGGCGGTTTCCAGGTCGGCGGTGTCCCGGGGCGTGACCACCCCGATCGGCACCTGACGGTAGTTGGAGGCATCCGTGGTGTAGAGTGCCCGTCCGCCGGGGTCGAAGCGCACCTCCCCGGACAGCCGCCGCCGGAGTGTGGCAAGCAGCTCGGCGGTCTCTGGAGGGACACCGCTGTCGATATTCCTGGCCCGGGGCATGTAACGACTCCTGGGGTTTGAATGCGACGTTGATTTTTTATAACACGGTGACGCCTTCGAAAACCAACCGGGCCGGGACTTTCCCGGGGGCGCAGAGTGCGCTATTTTTGTTCGCTGCCTATCTATTCAGCCCGGGTCTTTCCACCCGGGATCCGTCTATAACCACCTCACCAGGAGACCAGGATGGCACGCGCCGATACCTTCACCCTTTATGGGACCGAGTTTTCCCTGTACACCGGCAAGGCGCGGGCCTACCTCCGCTACAAAGGCATTCCCTACCGCGAAGTGCTTTCCACCGTAGGGGTCTACCGGAAAATCATCGTGCCTCGTACCGGTGTGCGGTTCATCCCGGTGCTAGCCACACCCGAGGGGGAGTTTGTCCAGGACACCACCGAGATCATCGATGTTCTGGAAGCGCGTTTCCCCGAGCGCACGGTGTTTCCGCCGGGGCCGCGCCAGGCGGTGGTGGCGAAACTGCTGGAGCTCTACGGGGATGAGTGGTTGCTGATCCAGGCCATGCATTACCGCTGGAGTTTCCCCGAGCAGAACGAGGACTTCATCATGGCGGAATTCGGTCGCGTGGTGCTGCCTTGGGCACCGGCTTTCCTGCGCCGCAAGGTGGCCCGCTCCAAGGCCTCCCTATTCGCCGGCATGCTGCCGATCCTGGGCATCGATGACACCACAGCGCCGGCCATCGAGGACTGGTACCTGGAGACCCTGGACCATCTCGATGCCCACTTTGCCCGTCATCGCTACGTATTTGGCGACCGCGCCAGCATTGCCGATTTCGGCCTGATCGCACCGCTCTACGCCCACCTGTACCGGGACCCGGCCCCCGGCGCCATCATGCGCCAGCGCGCCCCCCATGTGGTGGCCTGGGTCGAGCGCATGTTCCAGAACCGGCCCGAGGTGGGGGACTGGCTGCCGGAGGACGAGGTGCCGGAGACCCTGCTGCCGCTGCTGCAGCGCCAGTTCAGCGAGCAGTTTCCGGTCTTGCGGGAGACGGTGGCAGCGGTGGCACGCTGGGTGGACGAGCACCCCGGTGAGCGTCTGCCCCGCCGCCTGGGCCGGCACAGTTTCCGCATCGGGAGCGTACAGGGTAGCCGCGAACTCATGCCCTACCCCCAGTGGATGCTGCAGCGGGCACTGGACGTCTACCAGGGCCTGCCGGACGACCAGCGCGCAGCCGTCGACCAGTTGCTGTCCCGCTGTGGCGGCCAGGACGCCATGCAAATGCGCATTCCCCGCCGGGTCGAGCGGGTCGCCAACCGGCTGGTGCCCGGCGCCGCCAATCCCTGACCCGGACCCTTGCCCCGGCCGGGTAAATCGGCAACCATGAGTTGTCGTTTAGTACGGGACACTTAGGGAGGGGAACCGATGTCGGTTTATGCCGAATTGCAGAAAACCATGGACGACATGCTCGATGCCGAACGGGGTATCCTGGCGGCGGACGAGAGTACCAGCACCATCGCCAAGCGCCTGAAGGCGGTGGGGGTTGAATCCACCGAGGAGAACCGGCGCTGGTATCGCTCCATGCTGTTGTCCACGCCGGACGTGGGCAAGTACATCTGTGGCGTGATCTTCTACGAGGAAACCCTCAGCCAGCAGGACAGCCGGGGCAAGCCACTGCCCGAACTGGCGGCCTCCCAGGGCATCATTCCCGGTATCAAGGTGGACAAGGGCAAAGGCGATCTGCCCGGCGCTCCCGGCGACATGATCACCTACGGCCTGGATGGCCTGGCAGAGCGGCTGGTGCGCTACCACAAGCAGGGCGCCCGCTTCGCCAAGTGGCGCGAGGTCTATCCCATCACTGACCACAACCCCACCGCGCTGGGACTCACCGCCAATGCCGAGATGCTGGCCCGCTATGCGGCGGTATGCCAGGCCAACGGCATAGTGCCCATCGTCGAGCCGGAGGTGCTGATCGACGGCAATCACAGCATCGACCGGGCCGCCGAGGTCAACGAGCAGGTCCTGCAGGCGGTCTTCCACGCCCTCTACCAGCACCGGGTCCGGCTCGAACACATGATCCTCAAGCCCAGCATGGTGACACCGGGCAGGGAGCAGACCAAAGCCTCGCCGGACGATGTCGCCATGATGACCCTGCGAACCCTGCGCCGGACCGTGCCGGCGGCGGTGCCCAGCATCAACTTCCTGTCCGGTGGCCAGACTCCGGAAGAGGCCACCGCCAACCTGAACGCCCTCAACCAGCATCAGGACAAGGCGCCCTGGCACCTGAGCATGTCCTTCGGCCGGGCCCTGCAGGAGCCTGCCATGAAAGCCTGGAGCGGCGATAACAGCCAGCGCGAGCAGGCCCAGCAGGCGTTCCTGAAACGGGCGCGCCTGAACAGCCTGGCACGGACCGGGCAATACACGCCGGACCAGGAGTGAGCTCGGCTCTGATCGGCCTTGACTTGGCATCCGGGACCTCTGGCGGCAGACGATAGAGCCCACAGTGATCTTGAGTGTCGCCATGTCCACTGCCGTCAAATACATCCTGCTGCAGATCCCCGCCGCCGTGCTGGTGGCGTTGCTGCTGATCTTCCTGCATCGTGAGGGCTGGGTCGACCTGACCTGGACCCTGGTAGTGATGGCCGGCTGGCTGCTGAAGGACGCCCTGCTGTATCCCTTCTATCGGCGTGCCCTGGAGGGCGCACCCCCGCAGGGAATGGCGGCGCTGGTGGGCGAAACCGCGACCTGTCTGACCCCGGTTGATCGCCGTGGCCTTGTACGGCTCAGGGGCGAGCACTGGCAGGCGCGGTCGGTGGACGGCGACACCCTGGCTGTGGGCCGGCGGGTCCGGGTGGTGTCCCACCAGGGCCGCGTACTTCTGGTAAAGCCCGAGTGAACGGGCGCACAACGACAAATTGCAAGGAGGGTCGAGCATGCCCGAACTGCCCGATGTCGAAGTCTTCAAGCGTTACATCGATGCCACCTCACTCCACAAAACCGTCCGCCGGGTAACCGCGCCGGCACCGAAAATACTGGCGGACCTGTCGGTCAACCAGCTCTCCCGGGCCCTCTGTGGCCAGCGCATCGAGGCCAGCCGGCGCTGGGGCAAGCAGCTGTTTCTGGAGCTGGACAGCGGACGCTGGCTGGCGCTGCATTTCGGCATGACCAGCTACCCCCGCTACCAGCGCGCTGAAACCCTGGATGACACGCCGGACGCCCGCTTCGATGCGGTCCGCCTGTTCTTCGACAACGACTACCTGATGGCCTTCAACTCACGCCGCAAGCTCGGGCGCATCCGGCTGGTGGACGACCCCGAGGCCTTTGCCCGGGACCAGCAACTGGGCCCGGATGCGCTGGCCATCGGCGAGGACGATTTCGTCCAGCGGCTGGAACGGGGCCGCGGCGGCCTTAAATCCTTCCTGATGAACCAGAAGCAGCTCAGCGGGCTGGGCAACGAGACCAGCGATGAGATCCTGTTCCAGGCCGGCTGGCATCCGGCCCGGCAGGTGCGCTCCCTGGGCGAGTCAGAGCGGCGGCGGCTCTACCGGCTCATGGTGGAGGTGCTGGAGGCGGACATCGACGCTGGCGCGGACCAGGACCGGATGCCCGACGGGTTTCTGCTGCCCCGGCGACGGGAGGGGGAGCGCTGCCCCCGCTGTGGCGGCGATATCCGCAATGTGAAGGCCGCCGGCCGGTCGGCCTACATCTGCCCGCGGTGCCAGCCTGAACCCTGACGCCGGCCTTGTACCGGCGGCGCCGGAGCCTGAAAATACCAGCCTCATGCGAGCTTTCTGTCCGGGGATCTGTCTGTGCGTGCCGGCCTCTGCCGCCAATGCGGTGTTCACCAACGACTCTGTGTCTGCGACCTCTGCCATCCGGTGGAGGGAGCGCCGCCGCTGTGGGCGCTGCAGCATCCCACGGAAGTCGGTCGCAGCAAGGGCACCCTGCGGCTGGCCCGGGCCTGCCTGCCGTCATTGCGGGTGCTGGTGGGGGAGGCCGGAGACTGCTTTGAACCCCTGGCCAGCCGGGCCTCGGGCGCCATCGGCCTGGTGTTTCCCCATGCCGGCAGCCAGCCGCTGGAAACCGCCGCCACTGGGGACATCAAGGAATGGGTGGTGCTGGACGGTACCTGGCGCAAGGCCCGGCGGATGTTCCTGAGCAATCCCTGGCTGCAGAGTCTGCCGGCGTTTCACTTCCAGCATGCCCCGGCTTCCGCCTACCGAATCCGCAAGGCCCCCCGCAGCGATAGTCTGGCGACCGCGGAGGCGCTTACCTACCTGTTGACAGTCGTGCGTCCGGAACTGGATGTGCGGCCACTGAGCGAGGCCATGGCCGGGCTGGTGAGCCGGCAGTTAGCGCAGCTGCCGGCCGGGGTGCGTGACCGTTACTGAGTGCCCGGGTCGCGCTCTGCAGCGCTGCCGTCAACGCGCCGGATATCCAGCTGGAGCCGTTGGATCAGCGCTTTGCCATCGATCACCTCCAACTCCGCGACCTCCAGGATCTCCAGCTGCGGGGCGTCCGGGCCGGTGCCGAACCATTCCCGGATCAGTGAATCGGCCCGAACGAGTTCACCGCCGCGGCTCAGTTCCGGGGCCAGGCGCTGATAGCGGTAGTCCTGCGCGCGATCGAAAGTGGCCTGCCAGAGCGCGACCAGCTCCGCGCGGTTGAGCGTCTGCCAGGCGTTGGCATCCGGCAGCCTGACCCGTATGTCCGCATCCGGCGCCAGCAACGCCAGCATTTCCTCCGGCTGGCCGCGCTGGATGGCCAGGTCCATGCGCGCCAGGGTGGCCAGCACCGCATCCCGCCGCTCGGCGGTCAGGGCGCTGTCACCGGCCGCGGTGGTGCTGAGACCCGCCAGAAACTGCTGGGCCGATGGCTGACCACCCTGCTGGGCGGCCTTGCGGATCCAGGCCAGGCCTTCCTGGTGCTGCCCCTGCTGATACATGGCCCTTCCCACGACCCACTGGGCGTCCGGATTGTCTTTCTCGGCTGAGCGACGGTACCAGCTCATGGCCAGCTCCGGATCCGGCGCCACCCCCAGACCTTCCTCGTAGGCCCTGGCCACCTCCGCCATGCTGATGGCATCGCCGGCCTCGGCGGACTTGCGGTACCAGTAAAGGGCGTTCTCGTGGCTCTGGGGAACGCCCAGACCCTGGGCGTACATATTGCCAACGTTGAGCATGCCCTGGCGGCTGCCAGCCCTGGCAAGCTTCAGGTAGCGTTCGAAGGCCAGTTCAAACTGACCCATCTTGTAGACGGTATAGGCGTCCAGCACCTGGATCATCTCGCGCGCCACTTCGGTCTGCTGATCATCCGCCTGAACCGGAGCGGTCAGGCCCAAGAGGAGCGCGAAGCCAGTGATTCGGAAACGATCTGAGACATGTGCCATGGCGGTGAGCCCAATGCAGGTGATCTGTCAGTCTGACGCTAGCAGAGACGGGGGCGCGCGTCTGCGGGCCCTTGGTGGTGATTCTCTCGCACTTTGGTGGGGAGCGCCCTGATCCTGTGCGGCACGGTTGAATTCTTTCCTGCCGCTCGCACAGTGTGTAATAGGGCATTCAGAATGTCGCTTCTGAAACCCAACGCGAATGCACGACAACCTATGGGGGCAACCATGCAAATCCCTCTGGAACTGAAATTCGACGGTGTAACCCACTCCCAGTGGATTGAGGATTATGTTCGTGAGCGTGCGGCCAAACTCGACCGCATGTGCGACAACCTGATGTCATGCCGGGTCGTGGTAGAACGGGCCCAGCATCATCACAACACCGGTAACCCTTATCGGGCCCGGGTCGAGGTGACTCTGCCGCCCAAGAAAGACCTGGTGGCGGATAAGCAGGGCACGGTATCAGACCCTCATGTCCAGCTGCGGCCGGTCATCCGCAAGGCCTTCGAGGCCATGGAAAAGCAGATCAAGAAGGAGACCGCCCGTCGTAACGGCGCCGTCAAGGTTCACGACGAGCAGCCCAGTGCCCTGGTGGTGCGGATGTTCCCGGATCAGGATTATGGTTTTATCAAATCCCCCACGGATGGCACCGAATACTATTTTCACCGCAACGCGGTGCTCCATGACGATTTCGACCGGCTGACGCCCGGCACCGAAGTGCGATTCGAGGCTGAGATGGGAGACGACGGCCCCCAGGCCAGTACCGTTCAGATCATCAACAAGCCGGGGGCACGGCCCCACACCGGTGCTGAGGAAAGCGAGCCGCCGGAGGAATGGCAGGCCAATCCGTCCGCGGATAACACCTGATTCAGAGGCCTGCCAACCGAAAGCCAACGAAAGGAGGTTTTGCTATGAAATTTGACGAATTTCTTGGTCATGTCCAGGACCGTGCCAAACTGGATTCCCTGGATGCCGCCATGCTGGCGACCCGGGCCACCCTGAATACCCTGTCCGAGCGCCTGACCGGCAATGAGCCGGAGCATCTGGCGGCACAGTTGCCCGGCGAAATTGGCGAGCACCTGAAAACCGACAAGGCCGGTCAGGGCGAGCGTTTCGACGTGAAGGATTTCATCGCCCGTGTCAGTCAGCGTGAGGGCGTGCCGGAAAGCCAGGCGACCCATCATGCCCAGGTGGTGATCGGCGTAGTGAACGAAGCGGTATCAACGGGCGAGATGTCCGACATCCGTGGCCAGCTGCCTTCGGACTACGAGCTGCTGTTCCGCCGGGAATGGGCCTGAACCCGGGCCCGGCCTTGGATGGGTCGGTTCGGCTCACTAGAATAGCGGTCCCATTGATGCCGCAGGCCGAGCCATGACCCTTGCCAAAGACCCCACGCGGGCAGTGCCCCTGCCCGCTACCGTCCAGCCGCTGCCAAACCATACCCTGGAAGAGGCAGCCTGCCGGCTGGCGGAATTCATCGATCGCCATCCCAGACTCTTCGTGCTGACCGGAGCGGGCCTGAGTACCGACTCCGGGATTCCGGATTACCGCGACGGCGATGGTGCGTGGAAGCGCAAGCCGCCGGTACAGCACCAGGACTTCATGACCCATCATCACGTGCGCCAGCGCTACTGGGGCCGCAGTCTGGTGGGCTGGGGTGTGATGCGCAGCGCCAGGCCCAACCCCGCGCATTTTCAGATTGCCGAACTGGAGCGCAGGGGCCGGCTCAGCCATGTGGTCACCCAGAATGTGGACCGTTTGCACCAGCGGGCCGGGAGCGAACAGGTCATCGATCTCCATGGCCGGGCCGACGAGGTGATCTGCATGGGCTGTGGGCAACGCCAGCCCCGGGATCGTGTGCACGAGCGCTGTGACCGGCTCAACCCGTCGTTCCGGCAGTACTCGGCTGCCACCGCGCCGGATGGCGACGCCGATCTGGAAGTGGATTTCAGTGGCTTTCAGGTGGCCGATTGTGAGCACTGCGGCGGCATCCTCAAGCCCGACGTGGTGTTCTTTGGCGACAATGTGCCAAGACCCAGGGTGGCGAGCGCCATGGCGGCCCTGGAAGCCAGCGACGCCATGCTGGTGGTGGGCTCGTCGCTGATGGTCTATTCCGGTTTCCGGTTCTGCCGTCAGGCGCGGGAGTGGGACAAACCCATGGCCGCCCTGAACATCGGCCGCACACGGGCCGATGACATGATGGACCTCAAGCTCAATGCCCGGATCAGTGAGACCCTGGCGCTGACGCTGGCGCAACTCTGACGCTCTGCGCTTACTCCAGGCGCAGGTCCAGCAGATACACCCGGCGAGGTGCCGGCAGGGCGCTGGCAAAGAGCCCAAGGCGGCGGATTCGGGCCATGTCCATCATGCGGCCGGCCGGCGCCTGCTCAATCTCCGCCAGCGGCACCACGAAGCGGTTGGCTCCGGGTGCCAGGACCAGCCGCCGATTGAAGCGGTCGCGGTAGGCCTGCTGGCCGCGGTCATGCTGCAGGTCATGGATTCTGAGGGTCAGTGTCAGTGGCTGTGGATCCGGGTTGTACACTTCCACCCGCAGCGCCCGGTAACCCTGCCAGTCCCCCGCCAGGTTATTTAGGGTGACGCCGCTGTAGGTGCCCGTATCAAGATCCAGGGCCAGACTGCGGCCGGCCGGTGCGCCTGCCTGATTGCCCGGCTTCAGCCCGGCCCCGCTCCAGTAAAGCGCCGGTTCGGCTTCACGGAAGTCGTACAGAGCTGGCAGCTGCTGCGCCAGCCGGAGCTGGCGCGCCGCCACCTCGGCAACCACCAGCAGTTCCACCAGCAGGAACGCCAGGGTTGCGCCCCGGAGCCCCAGGCGAACCCGGCGGGGTCGGGGCGGATAACACCAGGCCAGGGCGAGCCAGGCACCGGTGAGATTGCGGCCCAGGTCGCGCCAGTCCGCAGCCCGGTGGGCGGCGCCCTGCAGCAGTTCGATAGCCAGGCCCGCCAGCAGCACGGCCAGGGTCGTTGCCACCCACAAAGACGCTCCACGCAGCGGCTGCCGGGGCGCCACCAGCATCACCAGAAGCCCGAAGAACAGTGGATGTCCCAGGTTCCAGAGCGCCTTGTGCAGTGCGCCTGCGGACCAGTCGGGGCCACCGATGAAAAAGAGCGGCAGCATCAGCACCAGGGCGGCGGTTACCAATCCCCGCGGCAGGGCTTTACAATGTGCCGCCGTTTTCCGTTGTTCTGCCAATACGAGTCCCCATGAGCGATCTGCACGCGTACCAGTATGCCCTGATTGGCCTGATCTTTGTGTGGAGCGGTTTTGTCCGCTCCGGCCTGGGCTTTGGTGGTGCGGTATTGTCCCTGCCTTTCCTGCTGCTGGTCCACAACGACCCGCTGGTGTTCCTGCCGCTGATCGCCATCCACCTGCTGGTGTTCTCGTCACTGACCATCGCCATCAACAACCGGGGCCGGTCCGCCACCGGCTCCCTGGTGAGTACCGTGGACTGGCCCTACCTGTGGCGCATCCTGGGCATCATGATCGTGCCCAAGCTGGTGGGGGTGTTCGGGCTGCTGACGCTGCCCTCGGATATCATGAGCGCCATCATCTTCGTCATTGTGGCGTTCTATTCGGTGTCCTACATCGTCAATCGGCCGTTCCGCAGCGGCAGCACGACGGTGGACGTGGTTTTCCTGATGCTGGGGGGCTACATCAGCGGCACCTCGCTGATCGGCGCGCCGCTGATCATCGCGGTGGTGGCCCAGCACATCCCCAAGGAGCGGCTGCGGGACACCCTGTTCGCGCTCTGGTTCATCCTGGTGACCATCAAGGTGGCGGCATTCGTCTGGGCCGGGGTGGACATGCAGTGGATCCATCACCTCTGGCTCTTGCCCTGCGCCGCCATTGGCCACGTCATCGGCCTGAAATTCCACCAGCGCATGCTGCAGGCCGAGACCCCGGTATTCTTCCAGGTGCTCGGCTCGGTATTGCTGGTGATCAGTGTGATGGGGCTGTGGCAGGGCCTGTCAGGCGATTGAATCCACCACGCCGCCATCCACCCGCAGGGCCGCGCCGGTGGTGGCGGAGGCCTGCTCGGAGCAGGTGTAGACGATCATGTTGGCCACCTCCTCTACCTCGGCCGCGCGCCGGATGATGGACGAGGGCCGTTTGGCGGCGACGAAATCCCGGCCTGCCTGTTCCAGGGAAACGCCCCGTTCCTTGGCATCCTCCTCCAGCATACTCGCTACCCCTTCGCTCAGGGTGGGGCCCGGCAGCACCGAATTCACCGTGACACCGGTGCTGGCCATGCGTTTGGCAAGGCCCCGTGAGAGGCTCAGCACCGCGGTCTTGGTGAAACCGTACTGGATCATCTCGGTGGGAATGTTGAGGCCGGATTCCGACGACAGGAACACCACGCGGCCCCAGTCCCGGGCCTGCATGCCAGGCAGGTAGGCCCGGGAGAGCCGAACGCCGGACATGACGTTGGTGTCGAAGAAGCGCTGCCAGTCGGCGTCCGGAATCTCGAAGAAATCCTTGGGCTCGAAGATGCCCAGGTTGTTCACCAGGATGTCGCAGTCGGGCTCCTTCTCCAGCAGCAGGGTGCAGCCGGTGGCTTCCGACAGGTCCGCCGCAACGCCGCGGATGAGGGCGTTGGGAACCTCCTTCTGGATGGCCAGGCGGGCATCATCGACCGCCTCCTGGCTGCGACCGTTGACCACCACGGTGGCGCCGGCGCGGGCCAGGCCCTTGGCGGCGGCCAGGCCGATGCCCTTGGTGGAGCCGGTGACTATGGCGGTTTTGCCGGTGAGTCTGATGTCCATGGAACCTCCGTCTGCTCAGTGAATCGCGATGTTTGAGGGTCGGGTTAAAGCCATGCATCATGACGGCATTGGCCTTCCGGCAAGTGCGCCGGTGCCCGGACCCCGGTGAAAAGACTATGCAACTCGAGTTTCTCGGCACCTGCGCCGGCATGCCCAGCAAGCACCGCAATGTATCGGCGACGGCGATCCGCCGCAGCGACGCCAAGGGCTGGTGCCTGGTGGACTGCGGCGAGGGTACCCAGCACCAGCTGCTCTACAGCGAGCTTTCCCTGCACCACCTGCACGCGGTACTGATCACCCATGTGCACGGGGATCACTGCCTGGGCCTGCCGGGCCTGTTGGCCACGGCCTCCATGTCCGGCCGTACCGAGCCGCTGACCCTGGTGGCGCCGAAGGATCTGCGGGTGATGGTGGAGGCGGTGCAGGCGGTGACCCGTACCCACTGCAACTTTCCCATCCACTTTCTGGCCATCGAGGATTGGTCCGGTCAGGTGGTGGTGGGAGATTTCCGGGTCGATATCACCGAGCTTTCCCATCGTGTCCCCAGTTACGCCTTTGGCTTCAACGAGATTCCACGCCGCCGCCAGCTGGATATCCAGCGGCTGCAGCGTGAGCAGGTGCCCGCGGGGCCGGAATGGGGCCGTTTGCAGCAGGGCGAGGATGTTGCCCTGTCTGACGGCCGGCTGCTGCAGGCCGAAGACTTCCTGCTGGACCCGGGTCCGCCCCGGCGAATCGTTATTGCCGGCGACAACGACCGGCCGGAACTGCTGACCGGGGCCGTCGAGGGCGCCGATGTCCTGGTCCACGAGGCCACCTACACCCAGGTGGTGGCGGACCGCAACGACAATCGGCCCCAGCACAGCTCGGCGGAAATGATTGCCCGCTTCGCACAGCACGCGGGTGTGCCGCACCTGGTGCTGACCCACATCAGCCCGCGCTACGGCGATGGCCCCCGCAGCCAGCCGGCGCTGTCGGAGCTGGAGCAGGAGGCCCGGGCCCATTATCGGGGCACCCTGTTCCTGGCCCGGGATTTGGCCCGCTACCAGCTGGAGCCGGACCGCCAGTTGCGTCCGCTGTGAAACCGTATCAGCCGCCCTGTTCGCCCAGGAAGTAGTGGTCGATCTCCCGGCGCGCCTCGCTCAGGCGCTCCCAGGCGTCAGCAAGCCGGCCCTGGGCGACCGTGTCGGGAAGCTCCTCCTTGCCGGCGGCGGACATCTCCTCGTAGGCGGCATGCACATCGGTGACCACCTCCTCATAGTTACGCCAGGCGTCGTCATGGGCTGCGCGCAGGCTCTGCCAGCGGGATGGATCTGCCATTTCTTGCCTCCTCTTGGACGGGTTGACCGATAGCGGGCGATGGAATGCCGGAATCGATCTGTCGGATCCTGATCAAAGCGTACCGCTATGGACCGAGCGGGGCTTGCGCTTGGCACCGGGCTTGGCGCGGCTCGGCGGCGCCATGAATTCCGGGCCCACCGGGTCCTTGATGTACTGGTCGAGGATGTCGTCGATGGTGTCCATGGCGCCCTCATCCAGTGACCAGCCTTCAATGTCGCCAACCGGGTCCAGCTGGTCCGGGCGCCGGGCGCCCCAGAGTGCGGTGGTGACGCCCTCCCGGTCGATCAGCCAGCGCAGCGCCAGGGCCAGCACGTTCTTGCCGGCATAGTCATGGGCAAACCTGTCCAGGGCGTCCACGGCGCTGAGGTACTGCTGATAACGGTTGCCCTGGAATTTCGGGTCGTTCTTGCGCAGATCGTCACCCTGGAACTGTGTGTCCGGCCGCATCTTGCCGGTGAGCATGCCGCGGCATAGGGCGCCGTAGGTAATGGTGGCGATGTTCTGGCGCTGGCAGTAAGGCAGGATGTCCTGCTCGATCTCGCGCTCAAACAGATTGTAGGGTGGCTGCAGGCTGTGCAGGGGGGCGAACTTGCGAAACTCCTCCATCTGCTCGGGGCTGAAGTTACTCACCCCGATCGCCCGGATCTTGCCCTCCTGGTAGAGGGTCTCCAGGGCCCGGGCGGTTTCTTCCATGGGGGTCTCCGGGTCGGGCCAGTGCACCTGGTAGATATCGATGTGGTCGGTCTGCAGGCGCCGGAGCGAATCCTCCAGCTCTTTTTCGATGCGCTCTGCGGTGGCTTCGCGCCAGACCTTGTCCTGCTCCAGGTTCCAGTTCAGAGCCACCTTGGTGGCCAGCGCCACCTTGTCCCGGCGGCCTCCCGCCAGGGCCTTGCCAACGATTTCCTCGGAGCGGCCAAAGCCGTAGACCGGCGCCGTGTCAACCAGGCCGATGCCTTTGTCGATGGCTGCGTGGATGGTGTCGATGGAGTCTTTCTCATCGGTGCCGCCCCACATCCAGCCGCCTATGGCCCAGGTTCCAAGTCCCACCGGGGTCACCTGAATATCGGTATTGCCGAAGTTTCGGGTTTTCATGGCGCCTCCTGCGTCTTTGCCGTGGTTGCTCAATTTCACCATAGCAAGGCCAAGAGGACCCCGTAAACGTCGCCACCGGCGCCCGACGCTTTCTTGAATCGTCCGCGATATTGCTATATTGTCGGACAGAAATTACAAAGGTGATCCCTATGCCGTCCCCTTCCGACGCCCGGTCCCCGTCAGCCCTCGCCCAGGACGATGAGACCCTGGCGGCGCTGATCACCCCGCCCAGAGTGGCCTGGCCGACGCTGGCGCTGTTTGCCCTGAGTCTTTGCCTGTACGCCTCCGCCACGGCCCTGGCGCTCGCCGGTCAGCTGGCGCCGGTATGGGCGGTGTTGGTCAACACCCTGGCGGCCTACTGGCTGTTCACGGTGTTCCACGACGCCGCCCACCGGGCGCTGGGCCACAGCCTGCAGCTGAACGACTGGGTCGGGCGCATCAGTACCCTGGCGCTGTTCCCGTTTCCCATCTTCAAGGCCTTCCGCTTCATCCACATGCAGCATCACCGGTTCGCCAATGAATCCGATGGCCGCGACCCGGACGCCTACACCGGCGAGGGCCCGGCGCTACTGTTGCCGCTGCGCTGGGCCACGGTGGACTTCAATTATTACCGCTTCTACCTGGCCCACTGGCGGCAGCGGCCCCTGGCGGAGCGCCGGGAGACCCTGCTGGCGCTGGCGTTCGGTGTGCTCGCCTGTGGCGGCCTGATCCTGGCCGGTGCCGGCCAGGCCCTGCTGCTGTACTGGCTGTTGCCGGGCCGTCTGGCCATCGCCGTGCTGGCGTTCGCGTTCGATTATCTGCCCCACCATCCCCGTAAGAGCACCCAGCAGGAAAATCCCTGGCAGGCCACCAACAACCGGGTGGGCCTGGAGTGGCTGTTGACCCCGGTTCTGATGTGGCAGAACTACCACCTGATCCACCATCTTTATCCGCGGGTGCCCTGTTACCGTTACCTCAAGGTCTGGCGCCAGGGTGAGCCCCTGTTCCGGCGGCAGCAGCCGCTGCTGGTGGACGTTCTGGGTCGTGAGCTGGCCGGTACCGAGTTGGCCGGGCCGGCGGCCCGACAGGGGGAAAAGCCGGCCCACTGATGCTACCCTTGTGCGCTGATGTAACCTGAGCAGGAGGACACGGCATGGCATCTGTGCTGATTACCGGCGCCAACCGCGGCATTGGACTTGAGCTGGCAAAACTCTACTCGCGGCGGGGCTGGCGGGTGACGGGGGTCTGCCGGCAGAGCTCGCCGGAGCTGGATGAAGCCGCGGCCCGGGTGATCGACGGCATCGATGTCACCCGCCCCAAGGACGTGGCGCGGCTGGCCGAGCTGCTGAACGGCGACAGCCTGGACCTGCTGATCAACAACGCCGGCCTGCTGCAGGACGAAAAGCTCGGCAGCCTCGATTTCGACTCCATTCGCACGCAGATCGAAGTCAACGCCCTGGCGCCCCTGCGGGTGGTTGAAACCCTGCTGCCCAATCTGGGCCAGGGTGCCAAGGTGGCCAACATTACCAGCCGCATGGGGTCTATCGCCGACAACGATTCCGGCGGCCGATACGGCTATCGGGCGTCCAAGGCGGCGCTGAACGCTTTCGGCAAATCCCTGGCCATGGATCTGAAGCCCCGGGGCATCGCGGTGGCCCAGCTCCATCCCGGTTACGTCAAGACCCGGATGGTGAACTTTGGCGGGCTGATCAGTCCGGAGGAGGCCGCCCGAGGTCTGGCCGAACGCATCGATGGCCTGACCCTGGCGAACACCGGCTCGTTCTGGCACAGCAACGGCGACGAGCTGCCCTGGTGACTGGCCGGAAAATTAAGTCTCTGTAAATAAAGGGTAAATAACCCCTTCTACCGTGGATTGTTGGCGCCGGATGAGGCAACGTAGGGAAAGGGAGCCGGTGGGCTCCCGCTTCCAGGCGCCGGCCCCTGCCGTAGTTCGTTAGAGCGGGGCCGCCGCCTGACCAACATCGAATGTGGATCAAGAGGTGGGTTATGAAATCGATTCCTGCGGCAGTTGCCCTTACCCTGCTGGGCTCAGCCTCCCTGCCAGTGGCGGCGGACATCTACAAGAGTGGTGCCGGCAGCCTCTATGCCGGCGCCAACTACACCTTTGTCGACCTTGAGGGTAACGGTCTGGATTCCGATCTTGGCACCCTGTCCGCCAAGGTGGGCGCCAACATCACGCCTTATTTCGGCCTGGAGGCCAGAGCCGGATTCGGGGTCAAGGATGACAGCATCACCAGCACCACCGACCTGTCCGCCAATGCCTTCTACGGCGGCTATGCCACCCTGAACCTGGCCAACGAATCGCCGGCCACGCCCTACGCCATTCTGGGTTTCACCCGCTACGAGCTGGAGCTGGACAACACGTTTCTCGGCACCACCCGGGATGACGAGTCGGATCTCTCCTACGGTCTGGGCGTGAACCTCGCCATCACCGAGGCCCTGTCCGGCAACCTGGAATACATGCGCTATTTTGACAAGGACGATGTCACCATCGACGGCATCGGTGTCGGCCTGACAGTGAACTTCTGACCAGAGTGGCGGGCCAAATTGCCCGCCCGGGAAACGGAGAATGCGCCATGGATCTGTGCATGCAAGCCGCCATCGAGGAGGCCCGTAAGGGCCTGGAAGAGGGCGGCATCCCGATCGGCTCGGTACTGGAGCTGGACGGCAGGATCGTCGGCCGGGGCCACAACCGCCGGGTGCAGAAGGGCAGTGCTGTCCTCCACGGCGAGATGGACTGCCTTGAGAACGCCGGCCGCCTCAAGGCCGCCGACTACAGGCGTGCCACCCTCTACACCACCCTGTCGCCCTGCGACATGTGCACAGGCGCGGTGCTGCTCTACGGCATTCCCAAAGTGGTGGTGGGGGAGAACAAGACCTTCACCGGGCCCGAGGCCTATCTTCGCTCCCGGGGAGTCCAGGTGGATGTGGTGGACAGTCCGGAATGCCGGCAGCTGATGGAGAATTTTATCCGCGACAATCCCGAACTCTGGCACGAAGACATCGGGGAGTGAGTTACTGGTCCGATGCCAGGGCCGGCGGCGCCTCCGGTGAGGCGCCGTCGCTGTCCATCCAGGGGTCACGCAGGCCCAGATGACCCACCCCTGGCAGTTTGATGGCCAGGGCCAGCGGGTCCACGCCAAAAGACAGCCCCAGCAGGTTGAACTCCACGCCCTCCCTCAGGCTGGCCAGAACGCCCAAATACCCGGCGAGTGAAAACTGGTAGCCGGTATCGCTGGGTGTCCGTGACACCAGTCCTTCCCCGAGATAATCCTTGCCGATGGCGGTGTTGGGCAGTGCCACGTCCAGGTCCGGCACCTGCCGGATCACCCAGGCCACGAAAGTGTTGCTGTTGGGTCCGGGCCAGGCTTCGTAACGGTTCGGGTAGGGGTAGTCCG
Source organism: Marinobacter sp. (assembly GCF_033722195.1). Lineage (GTDB taxonomy): Bacteria > Pseudomonadota > Gammaproteobacteria > Pseudomonadales > Oleiphilaceae > Marinobacter. The sequence continues at coordinate 20,165 of NZ_JAWVZL010000022.1, read as the reverse complement.
CCACCGCAGCCTGGATGTGGGGAATCATGGCGGCCGCCCGTGGCCCGCGGATATCCGCCAGCAGCTCCGGCGGGTTGCCGTACCAGGCCCGGTCCGGGTCACCGGGGCGGGATCTCACAGTCTCACGGCCCCAGCCGGTGACGTCGTGCACCACATAGAAGTCTGCGTTCTCCGCCTTGGTGGCAATCCAGGTATGCACCGCGAAATAGCCCCGCCAGCCAAACGCCCGCGCGCCGTAGACCTGCACCACCGCTGCCGGCGTCTGCTCCGGGCGGGGCGCGATACCGGCACTGGAGCGATCCGCCTGGTACCAGGTCTGGCCGTTCTGCAGGTTACTGCACGCGGCCATGAAGGCCGGTCCGGCCAGCAGCGCCAGCAGGATCAGTAAGCTTCGCAGGGGCCATTTGATAAAGGACTTCATGGATCGATTCACGGTCTCCTAGGGTGCGCCGGTGCCGGTCAGGGGCAGATGACCGGTTTTGACCCAGATGACGGTATCCAGTTCCACGAACGGGTGATGCTGGCTGCCGTGGGGGCTGCGTATCCAGGTACCTGCCGGATAGTGCCCGTGTTCATCGCAGAATTCCCCGGCCAGCACGAAAATCTCCTCGCCTCCGAAATGCCGGTGGGGCTGGAAACGCTCACCGGCGGGCCAGCGCACTAGCGCCACGTGTTCATGCTCGAACTCGTGCAGCGGCAGCACCTCGAGGCCGCCGATGCCCGGTCGCCAGGCGGCGGTGCGGGTATCCACCCGAACCCGGTCGGTGTCGCCGGGGGCGAACTGGTGGAGCTTGACGAACAAGGTACAGCCGTCGCGGCTGAAGGGCGCGTGACCGCTGCCGGGCGGATTGCGGATATAGGTGCCGGGGCCGTAATCGCCTTCCTCATCGGAGAAGGTGCCCTCAAGCACCAGGATCTCCTCACCGCGGGGGTGCGTGTGACGGTCGAAACGGGCGCCGGGTTCGTAGCGCACCACGCTGGTGGCGTGGCCCCGCTCGGCTTCCTCGCGGGCCAGGGGCTTGCGGGCCACGCCACCGGCCGGGCTCGGTGTCCAGTTCATGGCCCCGGTGTCGATGACCACACGCTGGCTGAAATCCAGGTTGAGCATTGCTGACTCCGCTTGGGTGGATGCTGCCAGTTTATACGGGCCAGCCGGCCAGACGCATCACTGCCTGGCCGGCACTCGGGAGCCGGGGCTTACCGGGGCCGTGGAAGAGGGTACACTGGGGCCGCCGTCCACGGAGGAAACCATGACCGACTTTGCCGACCTGTTTTCGATCCAGCGCCCCTTTAATCGCCAGGCTGATAATCGCCAGGCTGACGGGAATCGCCAGGGCGACCGTGCCGATACCTTCCGGCTGCGCCAGTGCGGCATCACCCGGCTGGAAGACGCCCTGGAAAGCGACCGCGGCCGGATCATCAACTCGGCGGCGGTGCGTCGGCTGCAGCAGAAAACCCAGGTCTTTCCACTGGAGCGCAACGCCGCGGTGCGCAGCCGCCTGACCCACTCGCTGGAAGTGCAGCAGACCGGTCGTTTCATCGTGCGTACGGTGTTCCGGCTGCTGGGCAAAAACCGGCTGGAGCAGCTGGGCCTGGGTGGCCTGGACCGGGCCTGTGAGACCCTGGTGGAGATGGCCTGCCTGATGCACGACATCGGCAACCCGCCGTTCGGCCATTTCGGCGAGGCAGCCCTGTCCAAATGGTTTGCCGATCACCTGCGCGAGCTGGCGCCTTTTCGGGAGGTCACCGCCGCGAGCTGGGATACCGCCGGGGCTGATGAGAAAGCCCTGACCGCCCAACTGGCCCGGGAGTTGCAGAGCTTCGAGGGCAACGCCCAGGCCATCCGGCTGATTGCGCACCTGCAGAAACTCAACCTCACCTATCTGCAGGCCGCGGCCGCGTTCAAGTACACCCGGCCGGCCACCGAGCCACGTCCGCCCGCGGACCACCCCCTGAGCTACCTGCAGAAGAAGCCGGGTTATTATTTTTCCGAAACCGGCTTTGTCGCGGCCATGCAGCAAGCCCTGGGCATGGCCCCGGGCCACCGGCATCCACTGGCCTACATCATGGAGGCGGCGGACGACATCTCCTACTGCCTGGCCGACCTGGAGGACGGTGTCGACAAGGGCTTGATGAGCTATACCCAGCTGGCCGAACGCCTGGTGGCCACCTTCGACGAGCTGCGCCCGGACCAGGCCCGGACCGCCCACTTCGGATCGGAGTCCTTCGCCAGCCTGGTGGATTACGCCCTGAAACGGGCCGGGGCCGAGGACATCAACCGGGAGCATGAGTTCTTCGTGTGGCTGCGGGTGAAGGTCATCCATCCACTGGTCCAGCACGCCGCCAGGGCCTTTATCGACAACCTGGCAGCCATCCGGGAGGGCAGTCTCAACCGGGCCCTCCTGGAGGACGATTCCGCCTGCCACACGGTGATCGGGACCTTCAAGCGGGTGGCAGTCAAGCATGTGTTCTCGGTGCCGGAGGTGGAAACCCTGGAGCTGCAGGGCTACCGCATCATCACCGGCCTGCTGGACCACTTCAAACCGCTGCTGCTGCTCTCCCGCGCCGACTTCGCCCGCCTGCTGGCGGGGCAGCAGAAGGGCCTGCTGGTGGAAAGCCGGCTCTATAAACGCCTGCCCAACAAGCATGTGAAGGCCTACCTGGCCGCGGTGGCGGAGGATCGGGGTGTGGCTCCGGAGGTCTGGGAGCGCTACTGCCGCTGCCGGCTGCTCCAGGACATGGTCAGCGGCATGACCGACCAGTTCGCCCTGGATGAATTCCACACCCTGTCCGTGACCCGCGCCATCTGAGCCTCAGCTGTCCTGGCGAAAGGGCAGGGCGTCCAGGGCGGCTTCCCGGTAGGCCCGCACCTGGGCCGCCTCCTCCTGGCAGAAGCGGCTCAGGGCACCGGCGAAGCCGGCCTCGGCCACCCAGTGCCAGGAATGGGTGAGCTGGGGCTCGAATCCCCGCACCAGCTTGTGCTCGCCCTGGGCGCCGGCGTCGAAGCGGCGCAGGCCCCGAGCGATGGCCAGTTCGATGCCCTGGTAATAGCAGGTCTCGAAATGCAGGTGGTCGTACTCCTCCAGGCAGCCCCAGTAACGGCCGTAGAGAGTGTCCTGGCCCAGCAGGAAGAGGGCGCCGGCAATGTATTCCCCGTTTTTGACCGCCATGGTGACCTGTAGCTGTTCCGGCTGGCGATCCCTGAGGGCGCGGAAGAAGTCCAGGTTGAGGTAGGGCCGCTGGCCGCGCTTGAGGTAAGTGGCCTGGTAGAACAGGTAGAAAGTCTCCAGCACCGGGTCCGGCAATTCGGCGCCGGTGAAATGCTCAAAGCCGATGCCCTGCTCGGCCACCTGCCGGCGCTCCTTGCGGATCGACTTGCGCTTGCGGGAGGTGAGGGTGGCCAGGAAGTCCTCGAAGCTGTTGTAATTCCGGTTGAGCCAGTGGAACTGACAGCCCAGCCGGTGCAGACGGCCAGGGGCGTCCAGCAGGACCTGATCGTCCGCGTTGGGAAACAGCAGGTGCCAGGAATGGCCGCCGGCGGCTTGGCAGACCCGGTCCAGGGCCCGGTGCAGGGCGGGCGGGTCCAGCTGCGCCCGCAGCCGGTCTGAGAACAGCAGCCGGGCGCCGGTGGATGGGGTGAAGGGCACCGCCATCAGCAGCTTCGGATAATACTCCAGGCCATAGCGCTGGTAGGCGTCCGCCCAGGCCCAGTCGAACACGTACTCGCCCATGGAATGGTGCTTGAGGTAGGCCGGGATGACCCCCACCACCTCCCCGTCCTGGCGGAAGACCAGGTGGCTCGGGGTCCAGCCGGTGGCGGTGGTGGTGCAGCCGCTGTGCTCCAGTGCCGCCAGGAAGCGGTGGCGCAGGAACGGATTGCCGCTGCCCGCCAACGCGTCCCAGACCGGCTCGGGTATGTCCCCGATGCTGGCAACGGTGTCGATTCGAAGGGCGGCGTTTTCCATTTCGGGCATGGTGGTGTCGGTCTCTGTGGCACTGGGCAAGCCCCTTACCTTACGTCAGAAACCGCCGGGCGATCACCCCCGATACCGGCGCGGCCGCTATTTCCCCCCTCCTGTAAAGGTTGTGTAAACCCCACCGCCAGCGGCCTGATGGCGCCCCGCCGGCATGCTAGACTGCGCTCAACCAGGCAAGAGAGTGCACCATGCAGAATCGAGTGCTGCTGATCGAAGACGACGACGAGCTGCGACAGCTGCTGGCCCGCTACCTCACCAGCCAGGGCTTTACCGTGCGGGAGGCCGCCGGCGGCCGCGACGGCCTGCTGCTGGCGGCAGAGAACCACTGCGACATCGTGGTGCTGGACATCATGCTGCCGGACCTCAATGGCCTGGAGGTGCTGTGCCAGCTGCGGGCCCGGACCCATCTGCCGGTGGTGCTGCTCACCGCCCGGGGCGATGAGACCGACCGCATCGTGGGCTACGAGGTGGGCGCCGACGACTACATTCCCAAGCCCTGCAATCCCCGCGAGTTGGTGGCCCGCCTGCAGGCCATTCTGCGGCGCATCGCCTGGGACCAGCAGACCGGCGTCGACGACGCCCGCGTCTATGGCGACCTCCGGGTGGAGCCGGGCCAACGCCGGATCTACCAGAACGGCGAGCCGGTGGAACTGACCGCCACCGAGTACGAAGTGCTGCAGGTGCTGCTGGCCCACGCCGGCAGCGTGGTGCGCAAGACCGACCTGATGCAGTGGGCCCTAGGCCGCCGGCTGGCGAGCCACGACCGTACCCTGGACATGCATATCAGCAACCTGCGCCGCAAGCTGGGGGGTGATGATCCGCCCCGCATCGAGACCGTCCGTGGCCTGGGCTACAGCTACCGGAGCGTGGTTTCGTGAGGCGCCGACTGTGGTTCCCGCTGTTCTGGCGGATCTTCCTGATGATCTGGCTGGCCATGTCGGTGACCGTGGTGGTGAGCAACCTGGCGACCCGGGAACTGGTGGACCGGGAGCGCCTCAGCATCGAGCGCCAGGTGGGCCTGCGGGACATCGGCGCCGAGGCGGTGAACATCCGGCAGGACCAGGGCCGGGGCGCCACCTGGCGCTACCTCAAGGACCAGGGGCAGGCCCTGGATCTGCACCTGCTGCTGATCTCGGATGAACGGCTGGAAAGCGGCGAGGGCGAGGCCCTGCCCAAGGAGCTGCAGGACCGCATGGGGGCGGGCTGGTATCGCCAGCGGCCCGCCATCATCGAACTGGACGAGGGCTTCCGTCTGGTGGCCTGGCCCAGGGCCAGCGGTGAGGGCTGGCTGGATCCTCACCTGTTCCGCTGGCTGGAGTGGGGGCTGGGCTTTGTCATCGTGACCCTGGCCTGCTGGGCCATTGCCCGCAGGCTGTCCAAGCCCCTGGGCCACATGGAGGCGACTGCCCGAACCATTGCCGGTGGCGACACCTCGCAGCGGGTGGCAGACAGGATCGCCAACCGCCATGACGAGATCGGGGCCCTGGCGCGGGCCTTCAACGCCATGACCGAGCGGCTCTGGGGGCTGCTGGAGCGCCAGAAGCACCTGCTGCGGGACATTTCCCACGACCTGCGCACGCCACTGACCCGCCAGCGCATTGCCATCGAGCTGGTCAGCAATGGCCAGGCCGACGAGGACCTGATGGCCAGCATCCTGCGCCAGAACGAGCGCATGGAAGTCATGACCTCCCAGATCCTTACCCTCTACCGGTTGTCCGAACAGGGCGCCGATATTGCCCGGGAGCCGGTGCGGCTGGTGTCGGTGCTGAATCAGGTGCTGCGGGATGCCGCCGATTACGCCGAACACCGCCGGGTGGACTGCCAGCTCACCGCGCCCCGGGACTGCCAGTCGTTGACGGTACTGGGCGACAGCGGCCTGATGCAGCGGGCCCTGGACAATGTGCTGCAGAACGCCCTGGACCACACCCCGCCGGGCCGTACCGTGGCCATCAGCCTGACCCGCCAGGATGGCCAAGTACGCTGCGACATCGCCGACAGCGGCCCGGGGGTGCCCGAGCATACCCTGGATAAACTGTTCGAGCCTTTCTACCGGGGCGATGAGTCCCGCTCCGGCCAGGGCTGGGGCCTGGGCCTGGCCATCGCCCGGGACATCCTGCGGGCCCACGATGGCGAGATCTATGCCAGTCCGGGCGCCCGTGGTGGCCTGGTGGTGTCCCTGGTGTGGCCGATCTTCACCCAGGGCTGATGGGTTGCTGTGACGCCCGGGCTGCATTACGGTCAGGAAAGGTAGCGAACCGCACGGGCTCCGCCGGCGTCTGCTATGCGTATACTGAAATAACAGGACCCTGTTTGGAGGCGATTATGATTCGCAACTGGTTGACGATACTGATGCTGGCCGCCTTGGCAGGTTGCGCCAGCAACGTGGCAACCGACTACAACCCCTCGGTGGTGTTCGGCAACTACAACACCTGGTCGTTCGCCGAGCGCGAGGGCGAGCCCAAGCTCTCTCTGGATGGCGCCCGTATCGAGGAGGCCATCACCCAGGCCATGAATCGCAAGGCCCTGGAGCAGGTGCCGGCAGAGGAGGCAGACCTGCTGGTCTATTACGGCATCGAGACCGTGGAACGGCTGGACACCACCGGGCTTTCCTACGGCCTGGGCTTTGGCCGGGGGCCCTTCGGTTTTGGCTTCACCACGGCGCCGCCGGTGCGTGAGATCGAGGAGGGCAAGCTTTACGTGGAGCTGGTGGACAACGAAACCGATCGGGTGGTGTGGCGCTCCGTCAGCAAACGCTACCTCAATGAGGATCAGTCTCCCGAGACCCGCCGCGAGCTGATCGATGAGTCGGTGGCGGACATGTTCGCCAAGTACCCGCCCGGCGCCTGATCCGCCATGAACTGGGTGACGCTGCGCCAGTATTCACTGCCTTACGAGGCACATCTGGACAGGGCGCGCCTGGAATCGGAGGGCATCACCGCGGTGATCGCCGATGAGCACACCATAGCCATGCAATGGATGCTTTCCGATGCCCTGGGTGGCGTCCGCCTGCGGGTACAGCCTGACGATCTGGCCCGTGCCGAGCGTATCCTGGCGGAGGACCGCTCGGATCTGGTGGACGAGCCCGACAGCCACAGGGCGCCGGCCCAGACTTCCGGCTCAAGCCCCATGCGGCTGGCCCCGCTGGCCACAAGCAACCGCAAGCGGGGCTTCTTCGCCACGCTACTGGCCTTGTTCATCGGCTCCTGACCGGCTGGTATAGTGTCGCCGTCCACCCCTTTGACGGCCCCTGGAGGACCCCCATGAAAAACCCGTCCCGCGGCGGACTTGTCTATTCCACCGACCAGGGCCGTATGTGCCCGGATTGCGGCCATCCCAGGTCAGACTGCCGCTGTGGCAGCGCCGCTCGCCCGTCCGGTGACGGCATTGTGCGGGTCAGCCGCGAAACCAAAGGCCGGAAGGGCAAGGGCGTGACCCTGGTGACCGGAGTGCCGCTGGACGATAACGAACTCAAGGCCCTGGCCAAGGTGCTCAAGGCCAAGTGCGGTACCGGCGGTACCGTCAAGGACGGTGTGATCGAGATCCAGGGCGACCAGCGCGACCTGCTGGTGCCCCTGCTGGAAGCCAGGGGCTGGCAAGTCAAACGCGCCGGCGGCTAGACTGAGAGGGGCCTGATCTGCGGTGAACCAAACGGTGATTCGTTACGGACTCTGTTACGCTGTCGCCACTTTTCACCACTCGGAGTAGTCCATGATCACTGTCCACCACCTCAACAATTCCCGCTCCCAGCGGGTCCTCTGGATGCTGGAGGAGCTGGGCGTCGACTACGAGATCAAGCGCTACGAGCGGGATCCGGAAACCATGCTGGCCCCCGCCAGCCTCAGGAAGGTGCATCCGCTGGGCAAGTCGCCGGTGATCACCGACGGTGAACTCACCATTGCCGAATCCGGTGCCATCGTGGAGTACCTGGCCCACACCTACGGCAACGACAAGATGCTGCCGAAGCCGGGCAGTCAGGCCTGGCTGGACTGCAGCTACTGGCTGCACTACGCCGAGGGCTCGCTGATGCCGCCGCTGGTCATGCGCCTGGTGTTCGAGAAGATCAAGACCAGCCCCATGCCCTTCTTCATCAAGCCGGTGGCCAAGGGCATTGCCAGCAAGACCAACCAGATGTTCATCGGCCCCCAGATCAAAACCCATATGGATTTCGTCGAATCCCATCTTGCGGACCGGACCTGGTTCCTGGGCGACGAGTTAAGCGCGGCTGACTTCCAGATGAGCTTCCCGCTGGAAGCCTCGGTGGCTCGCGGCATTGTTGAGAAGAAGAGTCGGCCCAACATCGTGGCCTGGGTCGAGCGTATGCACGCCCGTCCTGCCTACCAGCGGGCACTTGAGAAAGGTGGTGAGTACGATTTCGCCTGATGGTCTGAGGCGGTAAGACCACGGCCGGGCCGGGTGAAGGGTCCGGCCGTGGTCTGCCTTATTTCAGCTGGTCGCGAATCAGCTTCTTGTTGATCTTGCCGACACTGGTCTTGGGGATGTCCTCGACGAAATCGATCTTCGCGGGGATGGCCCACTTGTTGATCTCGCCGCTGTCCACGTACTGCTGCAGATGCCGCTGCAGGGTCGCGGTGTCCGCCTGCTGGCCCGGTGCCAGCACCACCAGCGCGTGCGGCCGCTCGCCCCACTTTTCATCCGGTACGCCCACCACCGCGGCACCGGCCACCGCCGGGTGCTGACTGATCAGGTTCTCCAGATCCAGTGACGACAGCCACTCGCCGCCGGTCTTGATCACATCCTTGATGCGGTCCTTGATCATCAGGTTGTGGTCGGGCTCGATGCTGGCCACGTCACCGGTGTGCAGCCAGCCGCCGGCCCAGAGTTCCTGACCCTTGTCCGGCTCCTTGAGGTAGCTCTGGGTCAGCCAGGGCGCCCGCGCCACCACTTCGCCCTTGGCCTTGCCGTCGTGGGGCAGGGGTTGGCCGTCGGCGTCCAGGATGCGGATGTCCACCAGCGGCACCGGCACGCCGGTCTTGACCCGCTTGCCCACCTGCTGCTCCAGGGGCAGCTCCAGGTCCTCGTTACGCAGGTGGGTGGCGGTCAGCAGCGGACCGGTCTCGGACATGCCGTAGCCGGTGTACATGCGAATGCCCAGTTTGGCGCCGGCCTTGCACAGGCCCTCGGTGAGGGCACTGCCGCCAATCAGCACGTGCCACTGGCTCAGGTCGGCCTTCTTGATGGCATCGGTGGCCAGCAGCATTTGCATGATGGTGGGCACGCAGTGGGAGAAGGTGACCTTGTGGGTGGTGAGCAGGTTCACCAGCAGTTCCGGCTCGTAGCGGCCCGGGTAGACCTGCTTAAGACCCAGCATGGTGGCGGCGTAGGGCACGCCCCAGGCGTGGACATGGAACATGGGGGTGATGGGCATGTAGACGCTGGACGAGCGCATCAGCGGCGCCTCGTCGTAGGCCGAGAAGTTGGACGCCATGGCCAGGGTGTGCAGCACCAGCTGGCGATGGCTGAAGAACACCCCCTTGGGGTTACCGGTGGTGCCGGTGGTGTAGAAGGTGGTGGCTATGCTGTTCTCGTCGAAATCCGGGAACTCGAATTGGGTGTTCGCCTTCGCCAGCAATGCCTCGTACTCGCCATGACTGGTCAGTTTGGTGGTCTTGGCCTGGTCCGCGTCGGTCAGCTGGATGTAGCCCTTGACGGTGGTCAGCTCGCCGGCCACCTGCTCCAGCAGGGGCACGAAGTCGTCGTGCACCAGCACCAGGTCGTCTTCGGCATGGTTCATGGTATAGACGATCTGCTCCGGCGACAGCCGCACGTTGACGGTGTGCAGCACGGCGCCGATCATCGGGATGGCGAAGAAGCACTCCAGGTACCGGGGCGTATCCCAGTCCAGCACCGCCACGGTGTCGCCCGGGCCGATGCCGGCATCGGTGAGGGCATTGGCGAGACGATGGATACGTTCCACCAGGTCGGTGTAGGTGTATTTGCTGCGATTGGCGTAGATGATTTCCTGGTCCGGCGCGTAACGGGGCGCGGACAACAGCAACTGCTTGATCAGAAGGGGATACTGATAGGCGTTCTCAGCCGCCGGTAAGAGCTTGGTCTGGGCCATTGAGCGGGGTCCTCTTGTTCTCGTGTGTTGGAGTTGTTGCGAGAATAGAGGATCAATCTGACACAGTTGCGGAAAAACCGGAACCTTCGGCAGGGCAAATTATGCCAGGGCGCTATTGCGCCCTGCGAACCGCTGATTCACTCACAGTGGCAGAGTGATTCACTCATAGGTGCAGAGATAGGCGGTATCAATATCGGTTTTCACTTTGAAGCTGGCCTGGCCGGCCACCTCGAAGCTTTCACCGGGGGCGTAAGTCATCCAGTCCGTCATGCCCGGCAGCAGCACCGTGAGTGCGCCGCTGATCACGGTCATGGTCTCTTTCTTGGACGTACCGAACTCGTAATCTCCCGGGCTGATCACCCCCACAGTGGCGGGCAGCGACGAGGTCTGGAAGGCAATGGACTTTGCCTTACCGTCAAAATACTCGTTAACCTTCAGCATACAGCGTGTCTCCTGAAATCTGGGTGGCCTACTATACGGCAAATTTGGCCTTTGAGAAGGACGTACATGAGCAATTCAGATCCCCGCGGGCGCGGGCTGACACCGGAGCAGAGAATTCAGTACCAGCGCACCCTGGACCGGCTGGACCGTTATGCCGGGTTGCTGGACAGCCGCTTCCGGATTCCCTTCACCCGCATCCGCTTCGGGCTTGAGCCGCTGATCGGCCTGTTGCCGGGGATCGGCGACCTGGCCGGGTTCGGGCTGTCGCTGTACCTGGTGGGTGAGGCCGTCAAGCTGCGGGCCGGGTCGCGTCTGATCGGCAAGATGCTGGGCAACGTCGCGGTGGATTTCGTGGTGGGCCTGGTGCCGGTGCTGGGTGATGCCTTTGATCTGGTCTGGCGGGCCAATGATCGGAACGCGCGACTGCTGCGGGAGCACATCGAACAGACCCTGCGACCACCCCAACCCCACACGCCCTGGCTCACCCGTGCCCTCTGGGTGGTTTTCGGGGTCATGGTACTGGCGCTGATCGCGGTGCTGGTGGCGGCGGTCTGAGCAACCGCCGCCGGTCACTGGTCCCAGAGGTTGCCGCGGGTGTCCTCGTCAGCTTTGGCGCGAATATGCATGGCGGCCTTGGACAGCATGTTGGCGCTGACCGGGGCGGTGAGGAACAGGAAGATCAGCAGCAGCACTTCCGAAATGGCAAGGCCCTCTCCCTTCAGATAGAAGAACAGGATGGAGGCCAGCACGATACTGCCCACCCCTAGGGTGGTGGCCTTGGTGGGCCCGTGCAGGCGGGTGTAGAAGTCCGGCAGCCGCGCCAGGCCGATGGCGCCCACCAGGGCAAAGCCTCCCCCCATCACCAGCAGGACTGAAACCAGAATTTCCAGGGCAGCCGTCATTCGATCACACTCCCGCGCTTGAGGTATTTGGCCAGGGCCACGGTGCCGACAAAGCCCATAACGGCAATCAGCAGCGCGGCCTCCAGGTAGAGCCGGCTGGCGACGCTGATGCCTAGCAGCACGATCAGAGCCAGGGCGTTGATGTACAGCGTGTCCAGCGCCAGGATCCGGTCCGGCGCATCCGGTCCTATGATCAGGCGGTACATATTGAGTATCAGCGCCAGGCTGACCAGTGCGATGGTGACGGGCAGGGCGATCTCGATCATGGGAACATCTCCTGCAGGGGCTTCTCGTAGCGTTCGCGAATGGCCTCGATCAGGGCCTGGTCGTCGTCCACATCCAGGGCGTGGATGAGCAGCTTCGACTCGGCGTCATTGATGTCGGCACTGACCGTGCCGGGGGTCAGGGAAATCGTGGACGCCAGGATGCTGATGGCCATGGGGTGGGTCAGGGTCAGCGGGTAGTTGATGAACGCCGGCCGCGGCTTGCGACGGAAGTTCAGTACCAGCGCTGCCACCGAGAAGTTGGCAACGATGATGTCCTGAATCACCCGAAGCAGGTAGGCCAACATACGCCAGGGCTTGCGGAAAGGCGGGTTATCCGGCCACAGGCCACGCGTCAGCAGCGGCAGCAGCCAGGCCAGGATCAGACCCATGACCACACTGGCACCCGACACCTCGCCGGCCAGCAGTTGCCAGACCAGGAACAGCACCAGGCTGAGATAGGGGCGGGGAAATCCGAATTTCTGATTCATGGCAGCAGCTCCTTCGGGGACTTCGGTCCCACGGCCTGGGTGCCCAGGATGGTGATGTAGCCATCAGGATCATGCAGCTGCGCCGCGGTGGCGTCGGTGTAGCGGGAAATAGGTCCGGCCAGCACCACAATGACCACGGTCATGGCCAGCAGTGCGCCGGTGGAGACCGATACCGGCAGGGTCAGCTTGCCGGGATTGCTGACGTGGCCCTCCACGTTACGCCAGAACACGATGCTGCCGGCCCGGCTGAAGGCCACCAGGGTCAGGAAGCCGGCAATCAGTATGGTGCCCCAGAGCCAGGCCATCTGGGGCCCGGGGTCGGCAGACTTGAGGATCAGCAGCTTGGCGAAGAAGCCGCTCAGTGGCGGCAGGCCCGCGGCGGCGGTAGCACCCAACAGGAACAGCACGCTGAGCAGGGTCCGGCTGTGCATGCGGGGCGCGGTAATGATCTTGTCGGCAGCGGTGCCGCGCTGGCGGCCCACCAGATCCACCAGCAGGAACAGGCCACCGGCCAGCCAGGTGGTATTGAGCAGGTAGAACAGCGCCGCCGAGGTGCTCTCGGTCTTGCCCAGGGCGATGGCGGCCAGGAGGGTACCCACCGAGACCACAACCTGCCAGGCGACCAGGGTCTTGAGCCCGCCGGCACCCAGAGTGCCGATGATGCCCATGGCGATGGTGGCCAGGGCAGCGGGGAAGAGCCAGTCCATGCCAAGGTTGGCCAGCACACCGGCATCGTCGCCGAAGACCAGGGTATGGACCCGCAGGATGGCGTAGATGCCCACCTTGGTCATCACCGCGAACAGCGCCGCCACCGGTGCGGTGGCGTTGGCATAGGCCCGCGGCAGCCAGAAGCACAGTGGCAGCACCGCGCCCTTGAGGGCAAAAACCACCAGCAGGATCAGGCCGCCGGCCTTGACCAGGGGGATGTCCTCGTCGCTGAGCTGCGGCACCAGTACCGCCAGGTCCGCCATATTGAGGGTGCCGGTGACGCTGTAGATCATGCCGACGCTGATCAGGAACAGCGCCGATCCGGCCAGGTTGAGCACCACGTAATGCAGGCTGGGTATGGTCCTCAGGGTGCCCTTACCATGCATCATCAGACCATAGGAGGCGATCAGCAGGACCTCGAAGGCGACGAACAGGTTGAACAGGTCACCGGTCAGGAAGGCGATATTCAGACCGAACAGCTGGAACAGGAAGAGCGCGTGGAAGTAGTCGCCGGCCTCGTCGGTGCCACGCACCGAGAATATGTGACAGCACAGGGCCAGAGAAGCGGTCAACACCAGCATCAGGGCGGCCAGGCGATCCAGTACCAGCACAATGCCATAAGGCGGCGGCCAGTTGCCGAAGGCGTAGACCCGGTAGTTGCCGTCGTCGGCGAGCCCCAGCAGCATCACGGTGGCCACCAGGGTCAGCACGCTGGTGGCCAGGGCCAGGGTACGTCTGAGCTGGAGCGGCGCATAGCTCATGAAGATCTGCACCAGGGCGCCGAACAGCGGAATCAGCAGCGGGGCGGTCAGCCAGTGGTTCATTGGCCGCCCTCCGACTCTTTTGTGGTACTGACTTCGGGTCGGTCCTGGGGACCGTCGACATGGTCGTCACCGGTATCGGCCCGGCTGCGCAGGGCCAGGATCACCACAAAGGCAGTCATGGCAAAGCCGATCACGATGGCGGTCAGTACCAGCGCCTGAGGCAGGGGGTCGCTGTACTGCTCGGTGCTGCCGATGATGGGCTGGGCGCCCGTGGCCAGACGACCGCTGGAGAACAGGAACAGGTTGACGCCGTAGGACAGCATGGTCAGCCCCACCACGACCGGGAAGGTCCTGGCCCGAAGCACCAGGTAGACACCGGATCCCGCGAGGGCACCGATCACCAGGGCAAACATCAGTTCCATATCAGGCTTTCTCCTTGCGGGTCGGAATTCGGAGCGACAGCCGGCCCAGGCTGACCACGATCAGAAGGGTCGCGCCCACCACCGTCAGGAACACCCCCAGGTCGAACAGCAGCGCGGTGGCCAACTCGAACTTGCCCACCACCGGTAGGGTGACGTAGGTGAAGTCCGAGGTCAGGAAGGGGTAGCCGTAGAAGAAGCTGCCGACACCGGTCAGGGTGGCGATCAGCACGCCCAGGCCCAGCATGGCCGGGTAGCGCAGCGGTAGCCGGTCCTGGGTCCAGAGCATGCCATTGGCAATATACTGCAGGATCAGCGCCACCGCCGTGATGAGGCCGGCGATGAAGCCGCCGCCGGGCAGGTTATGGCCCCGCAGGAAAATGTAGACCGACACCATCAGCGCCAGCGGCAGCAGGGGACGGGCCAGTTGCGCCAGCATGGTGGGGTGCGGATCCCGGGAACCATCCGGCCCGCTCAGGTCGGGGGGGCTCAGCACCACGCCCCGCAGCATGGCGAAGATGCCCAGGGCGGCGATGGCCAGCACGGTGATCTCACCAAGGGTATCGAAGCCCCGGAAGTCCACCAGGATGACGTTGACCACGTTGGTGCCGCCGCCGCCCGGTTTGCTGTTGGCCAGGAAATAGTCGGAGATCGAGCTGAACGGCCGGGTCAGCATTGCCAGGGTCACCAGGGTCATGCCCACACCCACGGCCACCGACAGCCCAACGTCGCGCCAGTGCCTGAAGCTGCTGGCCTCCATCGGTGTCCAGGATGGCAGGTAATAGAGCGCCAGCATCAGCAGCACGATGGTGACCACTTCCACCGACAACTGGGTCATGGCCAGGTCCGGGGCCGAGAAGCGGGCGAAGGCCAGCGCCACCATCAGCCCCACCACGCTCAGCAGGATCAGCGAGTACAGCCGTTGCCGGTGCAGCGCGGCCGTGGCCAGGGCGCAGACGATGAGGATCAGCGCCCCCACGACAGTGGCGCCATCCACCGCCGAGAGGCCGGCGCTGCCCACGGAAATTCCCAGGCTGGCGATGGGAGCGATGGTCATCACCAGCACGGTCAACAGGGTCAGCATGGTATAGCGCTGCAGCGAACCGTTCTCCAGCCGGGCGGTGACGCCGTTGGCCCTGTCGGAAAGCCAGGATACCGCGCGCTCGAAGATGGCCTTCTCATCGATCTCCCCGATGCGGGCGTGAAAATCGAAGAACCTCTGGCGCTGGCTGTACATGATCAGACCACCGACGAAGGCAATCAGGCTCATCATCAGCGGCAGGTTGAAGCCGTGGAACACCGCCAGGCCGTAGTCGGGCACTTCGCCTGCCAGGGTTGCGGCGGCGGCGGCGTACAGCAGCGGTCCAACGGCGAAGGCCGGGAACAGGCCCACCAGGATGCAGGCCACCACCAGGATTTCCACCGGAATCTTCATGTAGCGCGGCGGTTCGTGGGGCGGGTAGATGGGTATGTTGTTGGGCTTGCCGTTGAAGAAGACGTCGTGGATGAAGCGCGCCGAATAGGCCACCGAGAAGACCCCGCCCAGGGTGGCCACGATGGGGGGAATCCAGGCCCAGAGGCCGGGCAGATTCAGGCTCAGGGCCTCGGCGAAGAACATCTCCTTGGACAGGAAGCCGTTCAGCAGCGGTACCCCGGCCATGGAAGCGGCCGCCACCATCGCCAGAGTGGCGGTATGGGGCATGAACTGCCAGAGACCGTTCAGCTGGCGCATATCCCGGCTGCCGGTCTCATGGTCGATGATGCCGGCGGCCATGAACAGTGAGGCCTTGAAGATGGCGTGGTTGATGACGTGGAACAGCGCCGCCACCGCGGCCAGTTCCGTACCCATGCCCAGCAGCAGGGTGATCAGGCCCAGGTGGCTGACGGTGGAGTGGGCCAGCAGGCCCTTGAGATCGTGTTTGAGCAGGGCCACGTAGGCACCCACCAGCAGCGTGGCCATGCCGGTGAAGGTGACCATCAGGAACCACTGCTCGGTGCCGGCCAGGGCCGGGTAGAGCCGGGCCAGCAGGAAGATGCCGGCCTTCACCATGGTGGCGGAATGCAGGTAGGCCGACACCGGCGTGGGCGCCTGCATGGCATGGGGCAGCCAGAAATGGAACGGGAACTGGGCGGACTTGGTGAAGGCCCCCAGCAGCACCAGGGTCAGGGTGATAGGGTAGAGGTCGTGGGCCTTGATCTGCTCGCCCGCCGCCAGCACTGCGTCCAGCTCGAAACTGCCGACGATGTGGCCCAGCAGCAGTATACCCGCCAGCAGCGCTAGGCCCCCGCCGCCGGTGATCGCCAGTGCCATGCGGGCGCCGCGGCGGGCGTCCTGCTTGTGGTCCCAGTAGCTGATCAGCAGGAAGGACACCACGCTGGTGAGCTCCCAGAACACCAGCATCAGCAGCAGGTTGCTGGACAGCACGATACCCAGCATGGAGCCCATGAACATCAGCAGCAGCGAATAGAACTTACCGACGTTCTCATAAGGCTTGAGATAGTAGCGGGCGTAGAGAATGATCAGCAGCCCGATCAGCAGGATCAGCAGCGCAAAAAGCAACGACAGGCCGTCCAGGCGGAAGCTGAGGGACAGGCCCAGCGCCGGCAGCCACTCATGGGTTTGCAGCAGCACCCCGCCCTCGGCCAGGGTCGGCCAGTGGGGAAACAGGGCCGCCAGGGCCAGAATGGCCGGCACCGACGATACAATGGCGATGGCAGTGCGGCCGGCCTGGGCGAACAGGGGTGCGACGAGTGCGCCGATAAAAGGCAGAAGAACGACCAGCGCCAGTGTCATCGTAACCTCTTTATTTTGGTTATGCGGAAAAACGGGTAACGGATGCTCGAGACCAGAGCTTGCCTGAGTGTAGACCCCAGGCGCCGGCCCTGCACTGCGTCAGCGGGCCGGAACGGGAGCTCATGCCGGGGGATCAGTGAAATACGGAAGGCGCCCCGGTTGGATCACCGAGTGTACAGCGGGTCGGAAACCCGTGTCAGAGATGGTGCGGGACAGTGCCAGCATGAATGCTCCATCAGGAAACGCGATCCCTGATAATACGTTGCCAACCGGCGAGGTCAAGCGAAGCCGGCCGCAACGAGCCTGATCCGGCCGCAATCGGGTTGTATTCAGAGCGCCCGGCGGTCCCGGAACGGCTGCTCAGGATCGCCGGTGTTGCGGGCCACCGCGATGCGCTGGTTGGTGCGACCAAGGACCTTTTTCTGGAGGCGGGTTTCCCAGTCCAGCGCGGTCTTGTCGGACGCTGTCCAGGTGCGGTTGAACAGCAGCTTGCTGGCAGCCATCGCGTCCGGCGAGCGCTCCGCCAGCTCGCGGGCGAAAGCGTAGGCTTCGGCCACCGGATCCTCGCAGACCCGGCTGACCAGGCCCATGTGGTGGGCGGCCTCGCCGCTGAACTGGCGCGCGGTCATGGTCAGCTCCTTGGCCAGGTCGATGCTGATCAGCTCCCGCAGCGTGACGGTCAGGCTCATGTCCGGAATCAGCCCCCACTTGCTCTCCATGATGGAGAACCGGCAGTCCGGCGTGGTGAACCGGAAGTCAGCCCCCAGGGCGATCTGGAAGCCGCCCCCGAAGCAGTAGCCGTGGGTGGCGGCAATCACTGGCGCCGGCACCTCACGCCACAGGTAACCCACGTCCTGTGCCAGGTTGCTGATGCGGCGGCCCGGCTTGGTCAGCAGGCGCAGGAAGTTGAGCGGGTTCTTGGACACGGTTTTGACATCCAGCCCCGAACAGAAAGCCTCGCCATTACCTCGCATCACCACCGCCCGCACATGACGCTGTTTCTTCAGGGTCCGGGCGGCGCGAGTGATGCCCTCGAACATGGGCATGTCCAGGCCGTTGTACTTGTCCGGGCGGTTGAGGGTGACCGTGGCGATGCCATCTTCGATGTCCAGCAGGACGCGGTCAGAGAGGACCTGGCTCATAGTGGGCTCCGTGGCTTGCTGTTCCGTCGTTGGCCGCCATTATGGCGGCCGGCCGATATCTTGCAAAGCCGGAGCATAGACGGTGTCGCCCTCGGGCGAGTGCCGGGCTGTGGCGCAGCGGACAATTTTTGTCAGTTACGGACAGGGCGTGGCCCCGTTGCCGGCACCCGCGGGACTGGCGGACTCAGCGCTGAAGCTTCATGGCATCACTGATGGCCCGGGCCTCGGCTTCAAGCACCCGGTAGCGCAGGCTGTCGCCCTGTTGGCTGGCGTGCAGCAGCTGCTTCTGTTTCATGTCATAGAGTCGGGTCAGCAACTCCACCTGTCTGCTCAAGCGCGGTGTTCTCATGGCACTGGTCTCCTGCCGTCACGCCGGGTCTGCTGTCAGGGTAATTTACGGTTTCCCGTCACAAACGCCCTGTGGCCGGAAATCCAGCATAAAACATGCCATCCGGAAGGGACTTCCGCTGCGCGAAATGGTCATCGGCCAAATCGGTGAAAGAGCCCCATCAAACCGATGAACGCGCCTCAGCGCCCGAACCGGGACCGGTAATCACTGGGAGGCAGGCCGGTGAGGCGCTTGAACAGCCGGGTGAAGGAGCTGACATCGTCGTAGCCCACCCGCTGGGTGATGGTTTCCACTGATTCGCTGGTGGTTTCCAGCAGTTCACGGGCCGCCTCGATGCGCAGCAATTGCAGGTAGTTACGGGGGGTGTCGCCGGTGGCGGCCTTGAAGCGGCGCAGGAGGGAGCGGCTGCTGAGCCCGCTGACACGGCAAAGATCGGCCGAGCTGACCGGGTGGCTGTGATGGGCGTCGAGCCAGGCCTGCAGCTCCAGGATGACCTCGTCCTGGTGATAGCGCCGGGTCTGCAGGGCGGTGTAGGGGGCCTGGCTGCGGCGCCCGGCATCCACCACGAAAGCCTTGGCCAGCTCACGGGCAGTCTGGGCGCCGGCGTATCGCTCTACCATGAACACGCCCAGGTCGAACCAGGCCATGCCACCGCCGGCACAGGCAACGGCACCGTCTACTGTCACCAGCTGCTCCGGGCGGCAGATCACAGCCGGGTAGCGCTCCTGCAACAGCTCGCTGAAGCCCCAGTGAGTGGTCGCCTGACGACCGTCCAGCAGACCCGCCTCCGCCAGCAGGAAGGCGCCGGTGCAGTTGCTGGCAATGGCGCGGCCACTGCGGGCCTGGTCTGCCAGCCAGCGGATTTCCTGCTGACAGGCTGCCAGAGTGGGGGCGATGGGGCCGCCGATGGTGGGTACCAGGACAAGCTCGCCCGGGTCGCTGCTGTCCAGCCGGCCATGGGCGGGCAGAGTCAGGCCGTTCAGGCAGCGGCAGGGATCGCCGTCCACGGTCAGCAGGCTGACCTGGAAGCGCTGTTGCGGCTGTTGGCCCTGGATCCGGGCCCAGGTTACCCCCGCCAGCTGGAACAGGTCGATCATGCCGGTAATGGCGCTGGCCAGGGCGCCTGGGAAGCCCAGAATCGAAATACGAACCATAGCGTGGCAGCCGGTGGCGGAATTGACCAAGATTGTGTCAGATATGACGGTTTTCTCAACCCCAGGCTTGTGCCAGTCTTAGCGCTCTGACTGGGAGACCCGCTATGACCGATGCCTTGATTGACCGCCGCGACCTGGATTTTCAGCTCTACGAAGTACTGGACACCGAAACCCTATGCCAGCGTGAGCGTTTCATCGAGCACAGCCGCGAGACCTTTGACGCGGTGGTGGAAACCGCCGACAAGATGGCCCGTGAGAAGTTCGCCACCCACAACGCCGCTGCGGACAAGGACGAACCGAAGTTCGTCGACGGCAAGGTGGAAATGCTGCCGGAGGTCAAGGAGGCGTTCGACGCTTACGCCGAGGCGGGCTTTATTGCCGGTCGTTACGATTACGAGCTGGGCGGCATGCAGCTGCCGGAATCGGTGATGGCCGCCTGCAATGGCTTCTTCACCGCCGTCAACCCAGGTACCGCCGGTTACCCCTTCCTGACCACGGCAGCGGCCAACCTGATCCGGGTGTTCGGCTCCCCCCAGCAGCAGGCCAAGTACCTGGAACCCATGCTGACGGGTCGCTACACGGGCACCATGGCGCTGACCGAGCCCCATGCCGGCTCGTCGCTGGCGGACATCCGCACCTCCGCCACCCCTACGGATGAGGGCCACTACCTCATCAAGGG
>NZ_JAWVZL010000021.1:0-46760 GCF_033722195.1 Marinobacter sp. | reverse complement strand
CTGCCTGACCTGTTGACGCAGCAGGCCGTGGGCCCGCTGCGTCGACTGCCGCATTGCTCCGTTTTTCGCCTGTTCAGACCCCGCCCTCGAAACCAAGCTGACGCCAGGCCTCGTAGACCACCAGCGCCGCAGTGTTGGAAAGGTTGAGGCTGCGGCTGTCCGGCCGCATCGGTACCCGCAGCCGGTTTGACGCCGCCAGGCCCTCTCTCACCGAGGCCGGCAGGCCCCGGGTTTCCGGGCCGAACATCAGGTAATCCCCCGGCCGGAAGGCCACCTCGTAATAGGACCGGCTACCTTTGGTGGTCAGGCCGAACAGCCGGTCGGGCTTTTCGCTGGCCAGAAAGTCTGGGTAGCTGGCGTGTACGACCACCTGGGCGTACTCGCTGTAGTCCAGCCCGGCCCGGCGCAGCTGCCGGTCGTCCATGGCGAACCCGAGCGGTTCGATCAGGTGCAGGCGGCAGCCGGTGTTGGCGCAGAGCCGGATGATATTGCCCGTGTTGGGCGGGATTTCCGGCTCGTAGAGCACCACATTGAGCAGCGCCACTCAGCGTTCGACCGCCAGGGCGACCCCCATGCCGCCGCCGATGCAAAGAGTCGCCAGACCCTTTTTCTCGTCACGGCGAATCATTTCATGCAGCAGGGTCACCAGGATGCGGCAGCCGGAAGCGCCGATGGGATGGCCCAGGGCGATGGCGCCACCGTTGACGTTGACCCGCTCCGGGTCCCAGCCCAGGTTGCGGTTGACCGCCAGGGCCTGGGCGGCAAAGGCCTCGTTGGCCTCGATCAGGTCCAGTTCGCCAATGCTCCAGCCGGCTTTCTCCAAGCAGCGCTGGGTGGCAGGAATCGGGCCGGTGCCCATCACCGCCGGATCCACCCCGGCATTGGCATAACCGGCAATCCGCGCCAGCGGCGTCAGGCCCAGCTCCTCGGCTTTTTCTGCGCTGCACACCATGACCGCAGCGGCGCCGTCGTTCAGCGAGGAGGCGTTGCCCGCGGTCACCGTGCCTTCCTTGCGGAAGGCCGGCTTGAGCTTGGCCAGGGAAGCGGTATCCACGCCCTCCCGGGGGCCTTCGTCCTTATCCACCACCAGCGGGTCGCCCTTGCGCTGGGGCACCTCCACCGGCACGATCTGGCCGTCGAAATAGCCGGCCTTGCGAGCGGCGGCGGCTTTCTGCTGGGAGGCAGCGGCGAAGGCGTCCTGGTCTTCCCGGCTGATGTCGTATTTTTCCACCACGTTCTCGGCGGTGATGCCCATGTGGTAGCCGTTGAAGGCGTCCCACAGGCCGTCCTTGATCATGGTGTCCACCAGTGCCCAGTCGCCCATGCGCTGGCCGTTGCGGCTGTTGGGCAGCACGTGGGGGGCCTGGCTCATGCTCTCCTGGCCACCGGCGATCAGCAGTTCGGCATCGCCACAGCGGATGGCCTGGACCGCCATATGCACGGCCTTGAGGCCGGAGCCGCAGACCTTGTTGATGGTCATGGCGGGGATACCGGCGGGCAGACCGGCGTTGATGGCGGCCTGGCGGGCGGGATTCTGGCCGACCCCGGCGGTGAGCACCTGGCCCAGCAGGACTTCGTCGATCTGGCCGTGGTCGATGCCGGTATCCTCAAGCAGGGCACGGATTACGGCGGTGCCCAGTTTGTCGGCTGACAGGCTGGAGAGGCCGCCACCGAAACTTCCGATGGCGGTTCGTTTGGCGGCAACAATGACGACGTCACGCATGGGTGGTCTCCGGGTTGGGGAAAAGGCGATCGCTGGCACCATTGTACCCCAGCCGCCGGAGGCTCCCAAAACCGGTGCGTCAGAGTCAGATATTGAGACTCCGGCCGCCGTCCACGGCGAGGATCTGGCCGGAGACGAAGGGGGCGTCGCAGAGCAGGTAGGCGATGGCGCCGGCGATGTCGTCCGGATTGCCGGTGCGCTGCAGCGGGGTTCGGGCCAGGATGGCGGCCTGGTAGTCGGTGTTGACGGCGTCCTCGCCTTCAGGCCAGAGAATGGCCCCGGGGGAGACGCCATTGACCCGCACTTCCGGCCCCAGGTCGCGGGCCCAGGACCGGGTCAGCATGGCAAGGCCGGCTTTGCTGGCGCAATAGATGGGGTGATCCGCCAGCGGCCGCTCGGCATAGATGTCGATCAGGTTGATGATGCAGCCCTGGCTCGCCCGCAGGGCCGGCAGGCAGGCCTGGCCCAGCAGGAAAGGCGCCCGCAGGTTGGTGTTGATCAGGTTGTCCCAGTCTGCCACGGAGATCTCCGCCGTGGGGGTAGGGTAGAACGCGGAGGCATTGTTGATCAGACCGTCGAGCCGGCCCCAGAGCGCGATCGCCCGGCCGGCCAGGTCTGCCGGTGCCTCTGCCGCCTGCAGGTCCGCCGCCAGCGCGTGGGCGGAATCCGGCCGGCGCTGGTTGAGTGAGGCTACCAGATCGTTGGCCTGGCCCGCCCGATGGCGATAGTGAACGATCACCCGCCAGCCCCGGTCGTGCAGGTGCACGGCCGTGCGGGCGCCAAGCCGATGGGCGGCGCCGGTGATCAGCACCACCGGTGTTTCCGATGTGGTCGGCTGGTGGCGGGTGTCGGTCATGGTTGTGTTCCCGATTCGGTGTCATTGAGGCTCTGGATACGACGCAGGCGCTCCTGTCGGATCGCTTGCCCCAGAGCCTTGCCCTGGTGGCCCTCGGCCATCAGTTTGCGGGCGTCCACGGACCAGGCCTCGGCTTCGGCTTCTCGCAGCCGGCTGGCGAGGCTGTCAGCCAGGGGTGGTTCCAGGCACTGGCAAACCGTCAGCAGCTCATCGAAGCGCTCCGGTCGGCGCCAGACATCACAGGCCTCCAGCACCGCCAGTTGGGCCTCGGCGCCATCGGCCCGGCGCAGGGCGTCGGCATGACGGGCGGTCATCAGTGCCAGGTCACGGTAATCGTTGGGCGCCTTCAGCGCCCGGCTCAGATCGTGCACCTCGGCTTCCGGCAGGGCGCCCACCAGACCGGCGAAGCGGGCGGGGCCAGAGGCGTCGGACCCGGCCAGGCAGGAGAGGCAGGCGAGGCCGGTGCTGAGATTTGCCGGGGTCGAGAGTGCCGGCATCAGCCGGCCCAGGGCGCCACATTGATCCAGTACCTGGAAGAACACCGCCGGACGGTTTTCCAGCAATGCCCGCTGCAGTTCCTGCCAGACCCGCTCCGGTACCAGGTGTTCCATTTCCCCGGCGGATACCATTGCCGCCATCAGGGTGCGGGTGGTGTCCGCCACCTCGAAGCCGAGGCTGGCGAAGCGGGCGGCAAAACGGGCCGTGCGCAGCACCCGCAGGGGGTCCTCGGCGAAAGCGGGGGAGACATGGCGCAGGCTGCGGGCCACAAGGTCCTGTTGGCCGCCGAAGGGATCCACCAGTTGGCCCTCGCTGTCCCGGGCCATGGCGTTGATGGTGAGATCCCGCCGGCGCAGGTCATCCTCGAGTGTGACGTCCGGCGCGCTGTAGACCGTGAAGCCGTGGTAGCCGTGGCCCTGCTTGCGCTCAGTGCGGGCCAGGGCGTACTCCTCATTGGTGTCCGGATGCAGGAACACCGGAAAGTCCGCGCCCACCTGGCGGTAGCCCCGGGCCAGCATGTCCTCGGGGGTGGCGCCCACCACCACCCAGTCGCGGTCCTTGACCGGCAGGCCCAGCAGCGCATCGCGGACGGCGCCGCCCACCAGATAGATCTCCATAACGGTTTCCCGGTTCCCGACAATGACAGGGGATTATCCGGTGCCCGGCCAGGCGGGGCAACCGGGGGTCAGGCGGACAGGCCGGAATGCTTGACGAGGCTGGATTGCCTGAGCCAGGCCAGGGCGTTGTCGATGTTCATCGGCCTGGCCAGATGGTAGCCCTGGGCATAGTCGCAGCCGAACCGGCGCAACAGCTCCAGGGTGGCCTTGTTCTCGACGCCCTCGGCCACCACTTCGTAGCCCAGGTCATGGCACATGTTGATGGTGGTGCGCACGATAGTGGCATCGCCGGCATTCGTGTCCATGGCCATGACAAAGGAGCGGTCAATCTTGATTTCGTTGACGGGCAACTTGCGGATATAGGCCAGCGAGGAGTGGCCGGTGCCAAAGTCGTCGATGGACAGCCTGACCTTGGCCGCCTGCAGGGCAGACAGGGCGCTGAGGCTTCGTTGCGGGTCCAGCATGGCGGCGGTCTCGGTGACTTCCAGCACCAGCCGGCGGGCCGCTACATGGTTGTTCTCCAGCAGCCGGCAGACGGCGTCGCAGAAGTCCGGCTCCCGCAGGTTCATGGCGGAAATGTTGACCGAGACGGTGGCGTCGCAGCCGACGTCGTCCAGGGCCTTGCAGAAACTCAGCGCCTCCCGGATGACCCACTGGGTGACCGGCTTGATCAGGCCGGTCTGCTCAGCCATGGGGATGAACTCGTCCGGGGGCACGAAGCCATGTTCCGGATGAGCCCAGCGCAGCAGCGCCTCGAAGCCGGCGATGCGGTCACTTTTCAGCTGCAGCTGGGGCTGGAAGTAGAGTTCCAGGCCGTCGCTTCGCAGCGCCTCCCGCAGGTCCGTCATGAGAGTCAGACGGCGCGGGCTGTAGGGGTTCATCTCGGCGTTGTAGACCGCCAGGTTGCTGCCGCCGGCGCCGGTCTGATCCAGCGCGATAAAGGCGTGGCGCAGCAGCGACTGGGTGTCGCGCACTTCCGGCTCCACGAAGCTGGCGCCAATTACGAAGCTCAGCTCCAGCATCAGGCCCCGGAATTCGATGGGCTCGGCAAAGCGCTCCGCCAGCTCGGCGGCCTGTTCCAGCAATCGTTGGTGGTCGTCGTCCTGGAGCGCAAAGGCAAAGCTGACACCCTCGATATGGGCAACGCACTTGGTCTGGTCGCCATTGCCTTCCAGATAGACCGCCTGCACCGTGCCCGCCACCAGCCGGTTCATCCGACAGGCGAACAGGTTGAGCATCTGGTCGGCATCCTTGTGGCCGAGGGTCTTGTTGATGTCGTCAAAGCGGCGCAGGTGCAGCATGAACACCGCCGAGGGGGCGGCGGCGTTGCCGCTGATGGCCCTGTCCACCACCCGCTCGAAAATACTGCGGTCCGGCAGCCCGGTCAGTTCATGATGGCTGGAGGCCCGCAGCAGGGCGGCCTCCGCTTCTCGCTGCTGCTGCACGGCCGCCAGGGCGAGCTGTTTCTCGTGGAAATAGGCGCGTCGCTCCCGGTTGAAGCGATCCGCCAGTGCGAACGAGAACAGCAGCGCCTGGGCCGAGGCCCCCAGCGGTATGCCGTGTTCGGTCAGCAACGACGTTGGCAGAAGGCCCAGTTTGTTGAGTACTGTCAGCAGAACACTGGCCAGCAGCGCGACCCAGGCGATGGAAAACAGGCGGGCGTTCTTGTCGCCGCGCCGCCAGAGGCTGATGCCGGCGACCAGGTTGGCCAGGGCCACCGGAATAGCCAGGCTGACGGTCAGCCGGGTGGAGAGATTGAATGGCAACACGAAGGAGGTAATGGCTCCCAGAGCGGCTACCGCCGCCAGAACCAGGAACAGCCGGTTCCAGAGTGGGTAGCGGTGCTGCAGCTCCAGGTATTCCCGGGCGAACAGGCACAGGGCCACCTGGCACAGAGGGACAATCACCAGAAGCACCTGTTTGTGCAGCGCCGGCAAGTCCGGGTACAGATACTGGAAGGCAACGCCGTCCAGGCTGGCCATCAACACCAGCGTTGAGCTCACCACCCCCACGTAATAGAGATAGGCGCGCTCCCGCAAAGAGAAGAAGAGGAACAGATTGAACAGCGCCATGACCAGCATAATCCCGTAGAACATGCTCTCCATGGTGAGCTCGGCGTCGCTGTGGGAAGCGAAGGCGTCGGCCTGCCACAGCGTCAGGGGCAGCTGCAGTGAGCCGGAGGTCTGGATAAGGAAATAGAATTCGTTGGTGGTTTCCGGCGCCAGGGTGACCGGGAACACAAAAGCCCGATGAGGTGTCGGTCGGGTATCGAAAGCCAGGCTGTCGCCGGTGCTGGCCTGCTTCACCAGATTCCCGTCCTGGACCGTGAAGAAATCGATCCGGTCCAGCATCGGATAGCCCAGTTCGATCAGCCGCCGCAGGGGCTCATCGTGGCTGTTCTCCAGACGCACCCGGAACCAGTGAGGAGCATCGGTATAGCCCAGGTTGATGTCCTTGTCCAGCCCCTGCCAGCGACTCTCCGGCAGGTCCTGGACCTGGTCGGGCGTCAGCTTGCCGTCGCCCACCACGAACTGACTGTGGTGAGACAGGTCCACCGACCCGGCCCCGGGCGTCAGGCCGCCGGCCACGGCAAAGCCGGACCAGGCCGCCAGCAGGAGCAGCAGGCAGGCCAGCGTCTGACTCGATAATCTTCCCATCCCTGGCCTTTGCTTCCCGTTGGTTCGGCTCAGCATGGCTTGGTAGTCCGTGGCGGTGCCCGGCCGGCGACAGGCCGGCCGGGTAGTCTGGCCGGCTGTGTCAGAATGCCGCGCCAAGTTCGATGGCGGCGCCCACATCGGCATCGCTCACCAGGCCGGCAACATCCAGGCGCGCTCCGAACGGCGCCAGGCCGACGCCGAAGGTGAACTGGGTGGACTCCTCCACGCCGCGGCTGTCGTCATTGCTGGCCAGGTTCTGGCGGGCACCCAGGCGCAGTTGGGCGAAGCGGAAGGCGTCAAATTCGGCGCCCACGGCCAGCCATTGGGTGTCGTCCTCGAAGCCGAAGGCCTGGTTCTCGGTCAGGTCCAGCTCCGCGGTGACAACATGAAAGTCACCACGGTGGGCAATACCCGCGGTGGCCTGCGGTCCCAGCTCGTAGGTGCGCTTGCGCTCCCCCAGCTCCGGGCGGTTGGCGGCGGAGTCCAGCTCCATGGGGATCACATTGCGAACCGCCAGGCCGGCATTCCACTGCTTGGCATCGCCAAAGGCGTAGGCCACTCCCAGGTCGAAGTTGAAGCCGGACTTCTCGGTTTCGCTGTCGCTGGCGTCGAAGTTTCCATCCTCGAATCCGGACACGGTTTCGGTGTATTGGAAGGTGCGCATCTGGACGTACTTGGGGGAGATGCCCAGCTGCAGGCGCTCGCCGTTGTTCAATTCAATGGCGCGGGCGAAACTGATGCCCACTTCCCCAACCGCGGAGGCCAGGATGCGGCCCCGGGACTGCAGGTCACGATCCAGGTCGGCCTGCAGGAGGTCCGCTGTGCTGGCGGTTTCCAGGTTACGCAGGAACTGCTCATCGTCCTGGTCGAATTCCCCTCGCACGGTGGCCCGCAGACTGGCGCTGGTGAACACGCCAACCGCCAGGCCATCGGTGGGCACAGCCAGGCTCACGCCCAGACCGGCATCCACCCGGACCGTATCCTTGTCGAATTCATTCAGCTGTTGCCGGAGCTGCCCGGCAGCGTCACGGGCCTCCTGCGGAGAGGAGTTCTTGTCGATGGTCTGGAAACGGTCGATGGTGCCCTGGATGTCGTCGATCTGGTCGATGGTTTCCTCTTCGTCGGCAAAGCGGGCGTTGACCGAAGGCAGGATCAGCCCGAAATCGTCGGACCAGCTGTGCTGGTCCGCCGCCAGCATCGCAGGATTTGAAACGTTGGCACCTGCGGGATGGGCCACCGCCACACCAGTGCCGCCCATGGCGAGGGAACGTGCAGTCTGGAATGCCTGGGCACCTGCCAGCGCCGAGCTGGTGGTGATGGTCAGGCCAATGGCCAGGGCGAGTCGGGAAACCGATGGGGACATCATGGGTTTGTAAGGCTCCACAAGGTTGTTGTGATTCTGGGAAAAGTTACCGGTACATTACTGGAAGATACATGAACACTTGGGGGAGGCACCGTTACCGAATGTTCCCGTAGGTAAACGCCGGTAGTTTCTTGCCGCTCCGCTGCAGAGGAAAACGCCCGAATCCGTGGTTTCGTTCCCATTACAGGGAGTTATCGAGGTTGGCCCGAATTTTTCATGGCAATGGCAAAACGACGACTTTCCGGAGATTCCCCGTCATGATAGTTCGCTGGATCAGCCTGACCCTGATGGTTTCCCTGGCCGGATGCGCCCCCCTGGGCGGCCATCGCCAGGCTGCTGAGGAGCCACCGCTGGAGCCCATCACCGTGAGGGTGAGTGGCTTTGGCACCTACGAGGCGCCGGCCACCGACCGTCTCAACACCCAGAAGCGGCTGATGGCCCGCCGGGCCTCGCAGCTGGATGCCTACCGCAACCTGGCCGAGCGGGTCTATGGCACGGTGATCTACGGCAGCTCCACGGTGAATGATTTTGTCCTGCGCAGCGATGTATTTCGGGCCTATGTGGACTCCTATATCCGGGGTGCCAAACTGGTGGCGGTCAACGAGCACAGTGATGGCGTGGTGGAGTCGGTCATGGAACTGAAGCTTGAACCCCGTTTCCGGGCCTGTGTGGCCAATGTGGACGACCATGAGGTCCGGGAGCTGTGCCCGATTCCCATGCCCCGGCACAATGACAGCATCGGCGACGTGCAGAGCCGCAGCGTCGACTCGCTCTACTACATCGAATGAGGCCCGCCGCCGTGACCCAGATTGCTTCTGTCCGCCGCAGCCTGGCCTGCGGCCTGCTCCTGCTGCTGGTACTGGTGCCGGCCGCCCAGGCGGTGGTACTGGAGGGCACCGGCCAGGCGGTTATCCGCAACGGTGACCTGGACACCGCCCGCAACGACGCCCGCCGCGCCGCCCTGCGGGAAGTGGCCCTGCAGTACGAGGCCCAGATCGCCAGCGAAGAGACCCTGACCAACGGCGTGCTGACCGATTCCCGTCTCACCGTGGCCTCCCGCGCCCAGGCCCGGGACGTGCGGATTATCAACGAATACCGCAATGGCAACCTGCTGCGGGTGACCGTGCGGGCCGACATGTCCGCCAGTGCCAGCTGTGGGGCCGGCGACGCCTTCCGGCTGCGCAAACAGGTGGCGGTGACGGGATTTCCCATTCTTTACCCGGACCAGGCAAGAGTTGGCCGCCTGGACGATGCCGGCGAGATCTTGCCGCAGGCACTGCAGGCGGCGTTGCAGCAGCAAGGGGACCTGCAGGTCTACGGCGCCACCACCGTAAGGATGTTCGAAAGCCTGCGCAATGCCCCCACCGAACAGCGCTTCGACAACCGGCTTACCAATGTGGTGGGTCTGGCCCGGGAGCTTGGCGTGCAGTTCGTGGTGACCGGCGTGATCCGGGACCTGGGCATCGCCGACCCATCGGCCTGGGGGTCTTCGGTGCTGGACCGTCTGCAGCGGGGGGTGGGGCTGGTGGACCAGAGCCGACGATTCGTGGCGGACCTGATGATCTATGACGGCTTCAGCGGCACCCCGATCTACCAGCAGCGATTCAGCACCGAGGGTCAGTGGAATGCTGGCCCGGGTGCCTCCACAGGTTTTGGCTCAGCCGGTTTCCAGGCCACGGACTACGGCCAGGCGGTGAACGGCCTGCTGGCGGAAATGAAAACCGCAGTGAATCAGGCCCTGGCCTGCCAGCCGTTCATGACCCGTATTACCCGGGTGGACGGTGAGAAGGTGACCCTGGATTCCGGCGCCGCCGCGGGCCTGCGCCCCGGCGATGAGCTGCACCTGTATCGCAGCTACAGCTATTTCGACGCCCCCGGGGCCACACCGGAACTGCGGGACGCCGAGGTCAAGGTCAGGTTGGACAGTGTGCATCCGGAATTCAGCAATGGCCTGATTCCGATGCCGGCGGGTCAGGCCAATCTGCAGCGGGATGATCTGGCGATCATCTGGTAGGTCGGCTCAGGCAGCTTCCCGGGCGGCGAGGTCGCGGATCTTGCCCACCATGGCGCGAAGACCATTGCCCCGGGTGGGGGAGATGTGACGGAACAGGTCCAGCCGCTCGAACAGCTCGTCGATGTCGGTGGTGAGCAGTTCTCTCGGGGTCTTGCCGTTCAGTGCCACCAGGATGATGGCGGCCAGGCCGCGCACGATCATGGCGTCCGAGTCGATCAGCAGGAAGAGCCTGCCGGTGTCTTCGTCCAGGTGATGGCTGAGCCAGACCTGGCTTTGGCAGCCGTGGACAAAGTTCTCATCGGTACGCTCCTGTTCCGGGAACGGAGGCAGCTGCTTACCCAGGTCGATGATGTAGGCGTAGCGCTCCTCCCAGTCGTCGAGGAACTCCAGGTCGCCGATCACGTCGTCGATGGTGACCGATGTGCCCAGCGGATTGCTGGTGTACTGCGTGCTTGCACTTGTCATCAGAACATCCCCAGTTCCAGCTTGGCCTCATCGGTCAGCATGTCGCTGCTCCAGGGCGGGTCGAAGGTCAGTTCCACCTCCACCGAATCCACATTGGGCACATGCTCCACCTTGCGTTTGACGTCGTCGGTGATCACCGGGCCCATGCCGCAGCCGGCCGCGGTCAGGGTCATCCTGATGTAGACCTTGTTGCCCTGCTCGGTGCCGTTCTCGATCCGGCAGTCGTAGATCAGGCCCAGGTCCACCACATTGACCGGGATCTCCGGGTCGTAGCAGTTGCGCATGGCTTCCCAGACCTGGTTCTCGTTGATGGTGCCGTCAGCCGGGGTCTCGAAACTGCTCTGCAACGGCTCCTTGCCCAGGGCATCGGCGTCGTGGCCTTCAATGCGCGCAAGGTTGCCGTTGACCGCCACCGTAAAGGTGCCGCCCAGGGCCTGGGTGATGGTCACGAAGGTATCCGAGGGAATCATGATTTCGGTACCGGAGGGCACCAGCCGTGCCTCCACTTCGCGCTTGGTCAGGACCACTTCCCGTTCTTGCATCTGTCTCTCTGGCCTCGTCTGGTCCGGGTCCGCCGTCAGACGACGGAGAAGCTCTCGCCACAACCGCATTCCGCGGTGGCGTTGGGATTGCGGAAATAGAACATCGAGTTGACGCCCTCGGTGATGAAGTCGATCTCGGTGCCGTTGACGATGGGCAGGTGCTGGCGCTCGACGTAGATGCTGACGTCGTCCACGGTGAAGACCTGGTCGTCACTGCCGGCCTGCTCCACCCACTGGGTCTCGTACTTGAAGCCGGAGCAGCCGCTTTTCTTCACCGCCAGGCGAATGCCCTTGGCGTCCGGCTTTTTTGCCAACTGTTTGCGCACATGCTTGACCGCACTGGGTGTCATGGTGACCCCGACGGTCGGCGTATAGGTTTCTGCCGTCATCGATTCGCCTCCATCAAACGAACAGGCGCTGGATCTTGCGGAGCGCGTTGAACAGCGCGTCCACCTCTTCCAGCGTATTGTAGAACGCAAAGGATGCGCGGGCGGTGCCCGGCACCCCGTACAAGTCCATCAGCGGCATGGCGCAATGGTTGCCGGTACGGATCTCGATACCCTGCTGGTCCAGCAGGGTGCCTATATCACTGGGGTGCAGGCCTTCGATTTTAAAGGACAGCACCGGCACTTTGTGGGCCGCGGTACCGACAATCTCCATGCCGGGCACGGTGGCCACCAGGCTGTTGGCGTGCTCCAGCAGGGCCTGCTCATGGGCTTCGAGGGCAGCCCGGTCCAGACCGGCCAGGTAGTCGATGGCCGCCGCCAGGCCCACCGCCTCGGCAATGGCCGGCGTGCCCGCCTCGAACTTGTAGGGCAGGATGTTCCAGGTGGTGCGCTCGAAGCTGACCCGCTCGATCATCTCGCCGCCACCCTGATAGGGCGGCATGGCTTCCAGCAGGGCTTCGCGGCCGTAGAGCACACCGATGCCGGTGGGGCCAAACAGTTTGTGGGACGAGAATACATAGAAGTCGCAGTCCAGCGCCTGCACATCCGGCTGGTAGTGGGGCACCGCCTGGGCGCCGTCCACCACCGTGATGACGTTGTGCTTGCGGGCACGGGCCACCAGTTCGGACACCGGGTTGACGGTGCCCAGCACGTTGGACACGTGGGTAAAGGCCAGGATTCTGGTGCGCTCGCCCAGCAGGTTCTCGAAGGATTCCAGGTCCAGCTCGCCCTCCGGTGTCACCGCCATGGGCACTACCCGGGCGCCGGATCGCTCGGCAAGCATCTGCCAGGGCACGATGTTGGCGTGGTGCTCCATGTGGCTGAGCAGGATCTCGTCACCGGGGTTGAGGCGGTCCGCCAGCCCGTTGGCAATCACGTTGATGGCCTCGGTGGTGCCACGGGTGAAGATCACTTCCTTGATGCTGGCGGCGTTGATGAAACCGCGCACTGTCTCCCGCGCGCCCTCGAAGGCCGCCGTGGCCCGGTCGCCCAGGGTATGGGCGCCGCGGTGGACATTGGAATGGCTCTCCCGGTAGTAGCGGTCCATGGCCTCCAGCACGGCGTTGGGCTTCTGGGCGGAAGCGCCGTTGTCCAGATAGACCAGGGGCTTGCCGTTGATGGTCTGGCTTAGGATCGGGAAATCCCGCCGGATCGCATCCACGTCCAGGCCCGGATGGCTCATGGCTTTCGCTACTGAGAGATCTGTCATGGTGCTCAGGCCTCCACGAAGGTCTGGTCAATAAAGTGGTTGAGCCGTCCCTGGGATGTTTCGCGAACCGACGCCACCGGAATCTGCTCGATCAGCTCGTTGATAAAGGCCATGCTGAGCAGCACGGTGGCTTCGCGCCGGCCGATACCGCGGGACACCAGGTAGAAGATGGAGTCTTCGTCCAGCTGGCCGACGGTGGCGCCGTGAGCGCACTTGACGTCGTCGGCGTAGATTTCCAGCACCGGCTTGGTGTCGATTTCGGCACCGGTGGAGAGCAGCAGGTTCTTGTTGCTCATGTTGGCGTTGGACTTCTGGGCATCCTGATGGATATGGATGCGGCCACTGAAGATGGCGTGGGACTGGTCCGCGGCGATGTTGCGGTAGCTCTCCTCGCTGTTGCAGTGGGGCGCCACGTGCTCGATGGTGGTGTGGTTGTCGTAATGCTGCTTGCCCTGGGTTACCGCCACGCCGTTGAGCTTGCACTCGGCGCCGGGGGATTCCAGGCGCACCTGCAGGTCGTGCCGGCGCAGGGAGCCACCGAAGCCCACGGTGTGGCTCTCGAACCGGCTATGGCCGCCGACGCGGGCACCGGTGGCGCCGATGTGCTGGACGTTCTCGCCGTCCAGGGCCAGCCGCACGCTGGTGACCTGGGCGCCATCCGCCAGGCTGTACTCACTGACCGCATTGACCATGGCGGCTTCGTGGCCGGTGCTTATGTATTCCTCAACCACGGTGATCTGGCTGTGTCTGCCGGCTTCCACGTAGATGCGCGGATAGGCCGAGCCGCTGGTGTGAGCGTCGGTCTCGCAGATGATGAACAGGGGCTGGTCCAGCACGGCGTCAGCCGTGAGGCTGATGAACAGGCCGTCCTCGAAGCGTGCGCTGTTCAGCCGGGCCAGCTGCACCGCGTTGGCATCCAGGGTGTTGTCCAGGCGCTCCGCCAGGGTACGGGCTTCGTCGTCACTCAGGTCGGCAAAGCGCTTGATGGTGATGCCGTCCACATCCGGGAAATCGCTGGCTTCCGGCAGCATGACACCGTTGCGGAACACCACGTGATAGCCGTCCACGGCCAGCGCGGGGCCGCCCTTGCCCTCGGAGGCCAGACCGGTGGCCAGGCTGTCGGGCAACTGCAGGTAGCGGCTGGAGTATTTCCAGTTCTCGGTCCTGCGGGTGGGCAGGGGCATGTCCACCAGTGCAGTGCCACGCTGTTTGCGCAGTTCCAGCAGGGGCGCCGGCAGGTGTTCGCCGGTGGTTTCAAGGAAGCTGCGGGAAAGGGTTGGTGCCGGTTTCATAGCGCCTCCTTAACCGGTCACGGCTTCGTTGATACCGAGCCAGCCATAGCCGCGCTCTTCCAGTTCCAGTGCCAGTTCCCGGCCGCCGGACTTGATGATGCGGCCGCCTGCCAGCACGTGCACCTGGTCCGGTACGATGTGGTTGAGCAGGCGCTGGTAGTGGGTGACCATCAACACGGCACGGTCCTGGGATTTCAGGGCGTTTACGCCGTCGGCGACGATCTTAAGGGCGTCGATGTCCAGGCCCGAATCGGTCTCGTCCAGGATCGCCAGCCGCGGCTGCAGCAGCAGTGCCTGGAGGATCTCGTTGCGCTTCTTCTCACCACCGGAGAAGCCCTCATTGACGCCGCGCTTGAGGAATTCCGGGTCCAGGTCCACCTGCTTGGAGGTTTCCCGGGCCAGTTTCATGAATTCGGCAGCGTTCAGTTCCGGCTCGCCCCGGTGCTGGCGCAGGGCGTTGACCGCGGTGCGCAGGAACAGCATGTTGCTGACGCCGGGGATCTCCACCGGATACTGGAAGGCCAGGAACACGCCTTCGCGGGCGCGCTCCTCGGTCTCCAGGTCCAGCAGATTGTTGCCATCCATGATCACCTCGCCCTGGGTGACCTCAAAGGCGTCATTGCCCGCCAGAACCTGGGACAGGGTGCTCTTGCCGGAACCGTTGGGCCCCATGATCGCGTGAACTTCCCCGGCCTTGATCTCCAGGTTGATGCCCTTGAGGATCTCTTTACCCTCGACAGAGGCGTGCAGGTTCTTGATGCTCAGCATGGATGTCGTTCTCTCTCAGTCATCGTTCAAATTCAGTGGCCGGCCCAAGCCTCGCGGCGGCCGCGTAATTCCGGCGTCGGCTTAGCCCACCGAGCCCTCAAGGCTGACTTCCAGCAGCTTGCCGGCTTCCACCGCAAACTCCATGGGCAGCTCCTTGAAGACTTCCTTGCAGAAGCCGTTGACGATCATGGACACCGCCTGCTCCGGGTCGATGCCGCGCTGGCGGCACAGGAACATCTGCTCGTCGCTGACCTTGGAGGTGGTGGCCTCGTGCTCCAGGATCGCGCTCTTGTTCCGGTTCTCGATGTAGGGGAAAGTGTGGGCCGCACAGCGGTCCCCGATCAGCAGCGAATCACACTGGGTAAAGTTGCGGGCGCCCTCGGCACCGGGGCCGAACTTCACCAGGCCGCGATAGGCATTGCTGCTGCGGCCAGCGGAAATACCCTTGGAGATGATCGTGCTGGAGGTGTTCTTGCCCAGGTGGATCATCTTGGTGCCGGTGTCGGCCTGCTGGAAGTTGTTGGTGAGCGCCACCGAGTAGAACTCGCCCACGCTGTTATCGCCCCGCAGCACGCAGCTGGGGTACTTCCAGGTCACCGCGGAGCCGGTTTCCACCTGGGTCCAGGAGATCTTGGAGTTCTTGCCGATGCAGGCGCCACGCTTGGTGACAAAGTTGAAGATGCCACCCTTGCCGTTCTCGTCACCCGGGTACCAGTTCTGCACCGTGGAGTACTTGATCTGGGCGTCGTCCAGCGCCACCAGTTCCACCACCGCGGCGTGGAGCTGGTTCTCGTCCCGCATGGGAGCGGTGCAGCCTTCCAGGTAACTGACGTAGCTGCCCTCGTCGGCGATGATCAGGGTGCGCTCGAACTGGCCGGTGTTGGCGGCGTTGATGCGGAAATAGGTGGACAGTTCCATCGGGCAGCGCACGCCCTTGGGTACGTACACGAAGGTGCCGTCGGAGAACACCGCTGAGTTCAGGCCGGCGAAGAAGTTGTCGCCGGCGGGGACCACCGAGCCCAGGTACTTCTTGACCAGGTCCGGATACTCACGGATCGCCTCGGAGATGGAGCAGAAGATCACGCCGGCCTTCGCCAGCGGCTCCTTGAAGGTGGTGGCCACGGACACCGAGTCGAACACCGCGTCCACCGCCACGCCCGCCAGCTTCTCGCGCTCGTGCAGGGGAATGCCCAGCTTCTCGTAGGTCTTCAGCAGCTCCGGATCGACTTCGTCCAGGCTCTGGGGCATGTCCTCTTTCTTCTTCGGCGCAGAATAGTAGGAGATGTCCTGGTAGTTCACCTTGGGATAGTTGACGTGAGCCCAGTCCGGCTCCTCCATCTCAAGCCAGCGGCGATAGGCTTTCAGCCGCCACTCCAGCATGAACTCAGGCTCCTGCTTGATGTCGGAAAGACGCTTGATGATGTCTTCGTTCAGGCCCGGCTCAAAGGTGTCGGCCTCGATCTCGGTTACGAAACCGTGCTCGTACTCCCGTTTGATCAGCTCGTTCACCTGCTTGTCGGTGTTCGCCATGATCGTTGCTCCGTCTCTCTCATCTGGGGCCTGCGGCCCTCTCTGTTTACCTGGCGGCCCGCGCTCTCAGGGTCTGGCTGGCGCTGGCGGATGTCGCTGGAAGCCATTATTTCCCGGCATCCCGAAACCACGGCTTGCGCGGCGGGTATACGCCCGGGGGCTGGTTATTGGATGGCTTCTGGTGATCAATTATACAATATCAGAGTAAAATAGTCAGGTATTAATTTGAGGCAGCGGGGATTATAGCGCAATCGGGGGGGCAGGCGGTAAACGGCTTTAGTCGGCCCTGGCAACCGGCCGGTAGAGGTCGGACAACTCGGTGGAGTAACTCACGCCCACCAGTTTGTAGCCTTCCAGGGGCTGGTAGAAGGTGAAGGTCCAGGCAATGGCGGCGGTGTCGAACTTCTGCAGCCAGGTGACCCGGTAGAAATCGGCTCCTATGGCTTCCCGGCGGGCCTGGCTGACCGCCAGGGTGTCGCCGACCCGCTCGGCCACCTGGTTGAAGTAGGTTCTGGCTTCCTCGGCGGAGGCGTCGTACGGCTCGGCGGGGACTCCCAGGTAGGGCCGCAGCGAGCGGTAGGCGGCGCCAACATCTCCGTCTGCCACCCGGGTCATGAAGGCCCCGGTGTGGGTGTCGATCGCCGCCGGCGTGGACAGGGTGTCGGCGCCGGCCGCGGCGGCTGTGGTGAGGGTCAGCAGGGTGACAGACAGCAATCGGATAATTCCAGGCACCGGCAGGCTCCATCCATGTATGGGGCGGCCAGCATAACCGCCTGCGGTGGGGTGATTCCGTGGCCAGGGTCGCAAACCGGCCGGCTGCCGCCCGAGGCCTTTCGCAGAGGCACCTAAGACCTATGGAGGGGGCGCCGGGACCGGCGAGCGGTGGCTGTTTTCAGCGAACAAGTGTACGCTCAAGCGCCTGGCCCAATCTGCCAGGCAATGCACCATTCAGGAGATCATGACATGGGTGTCGATGCACTGGGTCCGCTGGTTACCGCCATGGTTTCAACCCTCCAGTCCGCCGGCGTGTCCCGCCTGGAGCTGGCGCGCTACGCGGATGTGGAGGTGGAACAGCTGGACCAGCCCCAGGTGCGGCTGTCGCCGTCGCAGCTGCAGCGCCTGTGGCTGCTGATACAGCACCGGGTACTGCCGTCGCTGACATTCGGACGCAAAGTTCGTGCGCTGATTGCCGAACGTCTGGCGGAGGGTCGTGTCGGCGTGGAGGCGGTGGCCGCCCAGCTCAATATGAGCCGCTACACGCTCTACAAGCGCCTGAAAGAAGAGAACCTGACCTTTCTTGGGCTGCTGGACGAGGTGCGCCGGGAGCAGGCGCTGAGCTACCTGCAGGAGCCGGAGCGGCCCCTGACGGAAGTGGCGGAGCTGTTGGGCTTCTCGGAACTCAGTGCCTTCAGCCGAGCGTTCAAACGATGGATGGGCACCTCCCCGGCGGAATTCCGGGCCGGCCGCGCGGACCAGCCCGGCGTTGCGGCCTTGCTCAGCGCGGTACGCTGAACACCAGGCT
Organism: Marinobacter sp.; assembly: GCF_033722195.1. Classification (GTDB taxonomy): domain Bacteria; phylum Pseudomonadota; class Gammaproteobacteria; order Pseudomonadales; family Oleiphilaceae; genus Marinobacter. The sequence goes on along the minus strand of NZ_JAWVZL010000021.1, from coordinate 29,257 downwards.
GGCGTTGGTGCCGCCAAAGCCGAAACTGTTGCTCATCACCAGCGGCAGGGAGGCATTGTCCTTGCGCTCCCGCACGATGGGGAAGAGTCCGGCGTCCGGGTCGAGGTTCTGGATGTTGGCAGAGGGAGTGACGAAGCTGTTCTGCTGCATCAGCAGACAGTAGATCGCCTCATGCACACCCGCCGCCCCCAGGGCATGGCCACTCAGCGGTTTGGTGGAGCCAAGCGGCGGGATCTTGTCACCGAATACCTGGCCGATGGCGCGCAGCTCGGTGACGTCACCGGCCGGCGTGCTGGTGCCGTGGGTGTTGATGTAGCTGATCTCGCCGTCCAGATTTTTCATGGCCTGCTGCATGCATCGCACCGCGCCTTCGCCACTGGGGGCCACCATGTCGGCGCCGTCGGAAGTGGCGCCAAAGCCCACTAGTTCGGCAAGAATCTTGGCGCCGCGGGCTTCGGCGTGCTCCAGGGCTTCCAGTACCAGCACCCCGCCGCCACCGGAGATGACAAACCCGTCGCGGTCGGCGTCGTAGGTGCGGGAGGCTTTCTCCGGGGTGTCGTTGTACTTGGTGGACAGGGCGCCCATGGCGTCGAACAGCAGGCTCAGGGACCAGTGAATGTCCTCGCCGCCACCGGCGAACATCACGTCCTGACGGCCCAGGGCAATCTGGTCGGCGGCGTGCCCGATGGCGTGGGCGCTGGTGGCGCAGGCGGAAGTAATGCCGTAGTTGATGCCGGTGATGCCGTAGGCGGTGGACAGGCAGGCGTTGATGGCGCTGCCCATGATCCGCGGTACCCGGTAGGGGCCGACCCGGCGCAGACCGCGTTCGCGATGGGTGTCGATGGAGTCGATCAGCTCGACGCTGGATACACCCCCCATGCCCATTACGATACCGGTGCTGTTGGCGCGGATCTGCTCGTCGGTCAGGCCGGCCTGTTCGATGGCCTCCTTCATCGAAAGGTAGGTGTAACCGGACGCTGGGCACATGAAGCGCATCAGCTTGCGGTCGATCAGCTCTTTCAGATCCAGGTTGATCTGGCCGCAGATGTGGCTTCGGAGGCCGGCGTCCCGGGCTTCCTCACTGAAGCCGATGCCGGGTTTGACATCCTTCAGGGAGCGGGTGACTTCCTCTTTGTTGGTACCCAGGCTGGAGACGATGCCCATCCCGGTAACGACGACGCGGCGCATAGTCATGGCTCCTAGAAATTATCCGTTGTGGTGAACAGACCCACCCGCAGATCCTTGGCGGCGTATATCTCGCGGCCGTCCACCTCCATGGTGGCGTCGGCGATCGCCATGTTGAGCTTGCGGCGGATCAGACGTTTGATATCGATGCGGTAGGTCACCAGTTTGTGTTCCGGCAGTACCTGGCCGGAGAACTTGACCTCACCCGAACCCAGCGCACGGCCCTTGCCTTCAGCGCCGACCCAGCCCAGGAAGAAGCCCACCAGCTGCCACATGGCGTCCAGCCCCAGGCAGCCCGGCATCACCGGGTCGCCGGGGAAGTGGACTTTGAAGAACCAGAGGTCCGGGTTTATGTCCAGTTCCGCCACGATGCTGCCCTTGCCGTAGGCGCCGTCGCTGTCGCTGATGTGGGTGATGCGGTCCAGCATCAGCATTTCCTTGACCGGCAGTTGCGGGCCCTTGTCGAACAGCCGGCCTTCGCCGCAATCGATCAGTTGTTGCTTGTCGAAATGGTCTGGATACATCGGTGTGCTTTCCCCTGGCTGAAATGAATACCTTCAGTGTAGACCCTTTGGCCGGGTCGGGGGTTGACTGCCGGTTGTGATTTCTTGACCGGAGGTTCCTGGCCTTGTGCTTCGCTGGTACGCAACCGGCCGGTACGGTCGGCCAGGGCCGGGCATGCCTTCACGCCAGGGCGTGCTAGACTGCCGCTCTCACTTGCCCGGGAGCAGTCATGGCAGCGGCGCTGGCGCTTTTCTACAAGCTCATTCCCCTCTATATCACCGTGGTCATGGGCTGGGTGGCCGGCCGCTATCTGGAGGCCAGCGGCCGCCACATCGCCGGCATCATGCTGTACATGATCACCCCCTCGGTGGTGTTTTACGGCACCATGAAGGCGCCGCTGTCGCCGGAAGTGATCGCCCTGCCGCTGCTGACCTTCGGCCTCTCCACCCTGGTGGGTGTGGTTCACATGCTGCTGGCCAGACACTGGCTCAGGGGGCCCGGCGCCAACATCATGCCGCTGGCGGCCGGCACTGGGAACACCGGCTATTTCGGCATCCCGGTGGCACTGCTGCTGTTCGGCGAGGCGGGGGTGGGGCTCTACATCGTGGCCATGCTGGGCACCACCCTGTTCGAGACCTCGGTGGGCTTCTACCTGGCGGCGCGGGGCCGCTACGGCGTGGTTGACTGCCTGCGGCGGGTGGCGCGGCTGCCCTCCCTCTATGCCTTCACCCTGGGGGTGGTGCTGAACCTGTCCGGTGCCAGCATTCCCGATGTGTTCGCCCCGCTGTTTGACAACCTGCGCGGCGCCTACAGCATTTTCGGCATGATGATCATCGGCATGGGGATCTCCAGCATGCGGGGGTTGGCGGGGGATATCCGCTTCACCGGCCTGGCCTTTTTCGGCAAGTTCGTGGCCTGGCCGCTGGCGGCGCTGGCGTTCTGGTGGCTGGACAGCCAGTTCCTGCAGCTTTACGGGCCGGCGGTCTACAAGGCCCTGTTCCTGATTTCCATCACACCCATTGCCGCCAATACCGTGGTGATTGCCACCCTGCTGGACACCTCGCCGCGACAGGCCGCGGGCACCACGCTGCTGAGCACCCTGTTCGCCCTGGCGTACATCCCGCTGATGGTGTCCCTGGTGCTGTCGCCCTGAGGGTCAGTCGCCGAACAGGTTGAGCTGCTGGCTGTCTGGCGCCGGCGCGCTGTCCAACCGGGGGCGCTTCTGAATCGGGCCCTTGCGGCTGCCGTGGCGTTTCAGCACGCGCTCGGTCTCGGCCCGGGACACCGACTGTTTGCGGAAATCCGCCACTGCCTTGCGGGCCGAACGGGCGGCCTGTTCGTGGTCGCACACCGGGGCGATGTAGGTGTTGCCGCCGAAACGGGCCTTCTGGGCCGGTGTCAGCAGCCAGGGTGTGTGGATGAGTTCGGCCGGCAGGCCCGCCAGTTCCGGCACCCAGCGGCGGATGAACTCGCCCTCCGGGTCCAGCTTGCGGGACTGCAGTTGCGGGTTGTAGATACGCAGGGCATTGATGCCGGTGAGGCCGGACTGCATCTGCACCTGGGGGTAATGGATGCCGGGCTCGAAATCGGTGAACAGCCGCGCCAGGTGCAGGGCCGGGTCGCGCCAGTGCAGCCAGAGCTGGTAGCTGGCCACCGCCATCATCATGGCCCGCATGCGGAAGTTGATCCAGCCGGTGTGGCGCAGCGCCCGCATGCTGGCGTCCACCAGGGGCCAGCCGGTCTGGCCTTCCTGCCAGCGCTGCAGGCGCTCGCTGTCGTTGGGGCCCTGCTTGAGGGCCTCCAGCTCCCGGTGCATGGCACGGAACTCCAGCTCCGGCTCGTCCTCCAGTTTCTGGATAAAATGACAGTGCCAGTGCAGCCGGGAGCGGAAGCTGGTGAGGCTGCGTTTCTTGCGGGGCAGGCTGTTGGGGTGCTGGCCCACCGCCCGCGCCTGCTGGTAGATGGTGCGCAGGCTGACGGTACCGTAGGCGATGTGGGGGCTCAGGCGGGAGCAGGCCCGCACCGCCGTCAGCGGGCTGGAGATGTTGTACTGGTAGCCCACGCAACGCCGGTCCAGGAAGGACGCCAGCAGTTTGTAGCCGGACTCGCTGCCGCCCTTCTGGCGGTCCGGACAGGGCAGGGCATGGGCGAACTCCGGCCTTGGCACAGGGGTTGAAACCACGCCCTCCGGAACCCTCACCTGGCCCGGAGCAGGCAGGGGCGTCTGGCGCATCTGCCGGTTCCAGGCCTGGTCCCAGAGGTCCCGGTCCCGCAGTCTTCGCACGACGCCAAACTGGCTCCACTCCCGGAATTCCACGCCCGCATCCCGGCACCAGGCCATCACCCGCCGGTCCCGCTCGAAAGTCCAGTGATTGCCGGTTTCCTGATGGCAGAACACCCGCTCCAGGTGACCCTGTTGGCGCAGCTGTGCCAGCACCTGCGTGACATCGCCGTAGCGAATGACCATGTGGCCGCCGAGACGGCGCAACTGCCGGTCAAGATCGGCGAGGCTGTCGGCGATGAAGTCCCAGTGGCGCTCACTGGTGTCCGCCAGGCGCCAGTAGTCCGGCTCCACTACGTAGAGGGGAATCAGTGGCTCGCCCCGCTCGGCGGCGGCCAGCAGGGGGCCATGATCAAAGCTGCGCAGGTCGCGCTTGAGCCAGACCACGGTGGTCATGGGCGCACGGCTCCCGTGCGCCGGCAGCGTTCACTGCAGTAGCGGACATTGGGCCAGTCCCTCGCCCATTTCTTGCGCCAGTTGAAGTCGCGCTGGCAGACCGGGCAGGTTTTGGAGGGCAGGTGTGGTTTTTTGTGCATGCTCGCGGAATAGGTTTTACTGGATAATGGATTGGCCAACGCCTATCCATACGACCGTATTGCCCCGGGAGACCGCTTGATGGCCCGTTTTTCCGATTCCATGGCCGTGCCCCGCGTCATGCTGTTCGACTGGCACGGCACCCTGGTGGATACCCACGATGCCATGTTCAGTGCCATGGAGGACATGCTGCCCCAACTCGAGGAGCTGGGGTTGGTGGAACGTCTGCTGCCGGAGGAGCGCTGCAAGACGCCCGATGACGCCCGCCTGGTGCGCTACATCCGCATCTTCCGGCGCCTGCACCCACGCATACTGGCGGAGCGCCGGGTATCCCGCACCGACATCTTCAACGCCATCTTCGGCGACGACCGTGAGGCCCGGCTGATCGCCCACGAGGCCTACAACCACTGCTACCGCAAGTATTTCGGCCGGGTCAAACCCTTCCAGGAGGGTGTCTACGACTACCTGCTGGCCTGTCGCAAGCTGGGCATCCAACTGGTGGTGGCCACCAACCGCAACCGGGAATTCCTGGAGACCGAACTGAAAACCGTGGACGGCGGGCGCTGGCAGGGCCTGTTCGATGCCACCGTCTGCGCCGATGACGTGGTGCACTACAAGCCTGACCCGGAAGTGATCCTCAAGGCCCTGGAGAAGCTGGCGCTGCCGGCGGATGCCTCGGCCTGGTACGTGGGGGACAGTTACGTCGACATGATCACCGCCAATCACGCCGGCGTGACGGCGTTGTTCTACAACGGGGCGGGCTGGGAGCCGGGCCGGATCGACAGCTGGTTCAGCCACCGCGACGCCCCCAGTGCCATCCTGGACAGCTTCGACGACCTCATGGACGGCCTGGAGCGGATCGAGCAGTGCAACCCCGGCGCCTTCGAAGTGCCGCCAGCATCCGTGCGCCCGCCCCACCATCCGGCGCCACGGCCGCCGGAACCCCGGGTGGAACCGGACTGGCACCCGGCGGTAGCCAAACTGATCCGGCCGCGGGTGGTGCTGTTCGACTGGCACGCCACCCTGGTGGACACCCTGGATGCCATGTACCACGCCGTCGACGACATGCTGCCGGATTTTCGCAGCCTCAAGCTGATGGAGCGTATGGTGATGCCGGAGGACAGCAAGACGCCGGAGGACGCCAAGCTGGTGGCCTATGTGCGGGAGTTCGCCAAGCTGCACCCGAAGGTCAAGGCGGACCGGAAGATCTCACGCACCGACATCTTCGAGGTGCTGTTTGGCGATGACGAAGCCGCCAAGGCCATCGCCCACAAGACCTTCAACCAGCATTACCGCAACCATTACGGCAACGTGAATGCATTCGAGCCCAGGGTAAGGGCAGTGCTGGAAGGACTGCACCGGCTGGAGATCTCGGTGGGGGTGATTACCAACCGCGACCGGGAGTTCTTCGAGCACGAGCTGGCGGCGGTGGAGGGCACCGGCTGGACCCATCTGTTCGACACCAACGTCTGCGGTGACGACACCCCGCTGCGAAAGCCCCATCCGGATCAGCTCCTGCTGGCGGCGGAAAACCTCAATTACCCCGCCGACCCCAGTGTCTGGTACGTGGGTGACAGTACCACCGACATCATTGCCGCCAAGCGGGCCGGCATGACCGCGGTCTTCTTCAATGGCGCCCAGTGGGACCTGCCCTGGCTCCACAAGATTTTTCCCGGCACCCGGCGCCACCCCGACAAACCCGATGTGGTCGTCAACGATTTCTCCGAGTTCTGGGCACTGGTGCTGGCCTGCGAGGTGGGCCCGCCCTGAGCATGGCGGCCGAGGCCTATTCGGCTGCGGGCGGCAGCGCCGCGGTATTTCGCGGAGTCAGCGGCAGAAAGACCTCGCTGGTGAGGGCAAGCGCCAGTTCCACGTCCAGGCCCACCGCCACCGCCCCCACGAAGCGGCTGCCCCCCAGCAGCCACACCGGTGCCGAGGCAATCACCTGGAAGCGCCGGGAGGAATGGTCGAAATGGACGGCACTGAGGTGGATATCGCCCGAGCCCATGGCGACGGTGGCCTGGAACTTGCGCTCGTCGCCCTGCCAGAAGTCCGACGTCAGCTGGCTCAGGGCAGTGATGGCGCCCATGGCATCCATGACGAAGATCTCGGTTACCAGTTTCTGCTGCGAGTCCTGCCAACGGGCGAGGCTTCGCGAGGTGGGGTTTTGCAGGAGCTCGATCGCCAGTGGCGAATGCCGGGCCGGGGCGTGGTCCTGCCAGGCCTGGTCCAGTGCCAGCACCTCATCAAGACCCGAGTAGGGCACATGGTTGATCAAATGACGTGTCAGCTGGTTGCTCGCTATCGCATCGTCCAGCAATTTCCGCGCAAGGGCGCGGACTATGTCAGCCTCCTGCTCGTCGAGCTGAAATTCGGTCTTGATGCAGCCCGGAAGGTGGTGGTTAAAAGCCGCCAGGAAAGGCTGGTTAATCGCCAGGAACCCCCGGTTCAGGTAGAGGTGCAGGGGCGCAAAACGCACGAAGCGGCTCTCCAGTTCGAGTCGCTGGCGCTCCTCGTTGGGCAGCTCCTCAAGGTAGCTGCGCATGACCCGGCGATCGAGCAGGACAGCGTCCACCCGGCCCCTGTCCAGTACCGCCAAAAGCTGCGGCGTAGAGGAAACCTGCATATGGGGGCTGAACTTGTTCTGCTCCAGCCAGAGGGCTTCGTTACTGCCGGCCACTACGCCAATCCGGGCCCTGCGGAAATCGACAATCGGGCCTCGCGAGTAGACATACCATTTCTCCAGCGCCACGGGGGCGGTGGCTTGAGCGAAAGGTTCCAGTTTCGAGGATTCACGGACCGCGAAATAGCCATCCACGGAATGGTTAGAGAGACCATGGATGGCGCGGTTCTGGGGCACCGTGCGAATCCGGGTGTCCCAGCCCATCCGGCCGGTAACGCATTCGATGGTGTCAACGGTGGTGCCGGTCACCGTGGTCGGGCTTCCGCCGGAGACAGGCTCTATCTGGAAGGGGGGCGCGTGGAAGGTGTACAGGCTCAGGGTGGCCGCGACAACAGGCATTGCGCCAGAAGCAAGAAGAATGGCCACAACCAATGGGGCTTTCATCATCCACCACCATGACATGTCGGGGCCGGCTCTTGGCCGTGCCCCATGACTGAGCATAGCACCGTTTACCTGCCCCGCCTCTGGTTATTTCACCCCGGGATCAGATCTCCTCGAGATGGGCCAGCAGCCAGTCAGCGCGCTTGAGAAGGGCTTCGCGGCGCTCGGGTTTCTGTTTGTCCCAGTTACGGTACATCATGCCCATGCGGGGATTGTTGGCAAATTCGTCCCGATGACGATGGATGAAATGCCAGTAAAGCGAGTTGAAGGGGCAGGCATCGTCCTCGGTGGCGTTGTTGACGTTGTATTTGCACTGGCCGCAGTAGTCGGACATGCGGTGGATGTACTTGCCGCTGGCGGCGTAGGGCTTGGAGCCCAGGTAGCCGCCGTCGGCATGCATCACCATGCCCAGGGTGTTGGGCAGCTCCACCCAGTCGTAGGCGTCGGCATAGACCGCCAGGTACCAGTCGCAGATATCCGCTGGTTTGATACCCGCCAGCAGGGCGAAGTTACCGGTTACCATGAGGCGCTGGATATGGTGGGCGTAGGCGTTGCGACGGGTGGCGTCGATGGTCTTGTGCATGCAACGCATGCCGGTGTCGCCGGTCCAGTAGAACCAGGGCAGCGCACGCTGATTGGCCAGCCGGTTCTGCTCGGCGTAATCCGGCATGTTGAGCCAGTAGATCCCGCGGACGAACTCGCGCCAGCCGATGATCTGGCGGATGAACCCCTCCACCGCATTGAGTGGCGCCTGGTTGCTGTAGTACCGCTGTGCCACTGCTTCGCAGACCGTGAGTGGGTCCAGCAGGCCGCAATTGAGGTAGGGTGAGAGGATGGAGTGGAAAAGCCAGTCCTCGTCATCGGACATGGCGTCCTGGTAGTCCCCGAAGCAGGGCAGGGCGTAGTCCAGGAAATACTCCAGAGCGTTCTGGGCATCCTCCCGGGTGACGGCAAAGTGGAAGTCCTCGGTGGTGCCGAAGTGATCGTCAAAGTGGCGGTCCACCAGGGCCAGTACCTCGGCGGTGATCTCGTCCGGCTCCACCCGGAAAGGACCGGGTGCCTTGGGCTTGCCGGTCCACTTCTTGCGGTTGTCGCTGTCGAAATTCCACTGGCCGCCCTCCGGCTCTTCCTCCGGCGTCATCAGCAGCCCGGTCTTGCGGCGCATTTCCCGATAGAAGAATTCCATGCGCAGCTGCTTGCGGCCCTCGGCCCAGTCAGCGAACTCCTTCTTGCTACACACAAAGCGATGGTCCGCACGGATCTCCACCGGCAGGTCCAGACGCTCATGCCATTGGCGGATCTGGTGATCCAGGCGCCACTCCCCACACTCGGTGGTAATCAGCCGCTCCGGCCGATGACTCCGGACGGCCGCAGCCACCACCGCCTCCAGCGAGCGGGCCGAGCTGTCGGGATCATAGTGATGGTAGTCCACCTGCCAGCCCTGGCGGCGAAGCTCGTCGGCAAAATGCCGCATGGCGCTGAACAGCAGGGCGATCTTCTTGCGGTGGTGGTTGGTGTAGCTGGCCTCGTCATGGACTTCCGCAATGATCACCCGGTCGGTTCCCGGGTCGGCATCCGCCAAGGCGCTGATGTCGGGGGTGAGCTGGTCGCCAAGAATGAGAATCAGGTTCGCCATGAAGGTCCTTACCCGGGATCAGATTGAAGGCCCCCGCTACCCGTTCAGTAACGCCGCGGTGGCAATTGATAAAGCGGTATCGAAAGTACGCCGGCAGGCGCGGGGTGGTTCAGCCCGTCGCATGCGAGCCTGACCTGGATCAAGCCTGCCGTCGGTCTCTTTTAATAGACTGGTGCCGCACCCGCTCCGGTAACGCCGCGAAAAAAGAGCCCGACCATGACCGCCACCGCACCGACCCAAGACCGGCCCTACAAAGCCGCGCCGCTGGCCTGGGACAACGCCCTGATCCGCCGCTACGACCTGAGCGGGCCACGCTACACCTCCTATCCCACTGCCGTTGAGTTCAGTACCGACTACACCGGCCGGGACATGGCCCGGGATGTGGTTGCCAGCCGCGCCAGCGGACGCGACCTGTCGCTCTACACCCACCTGCCGTTCTGCGCCCACCTGTGCTACTACTGCGCCTGTAACAAGGTCATCACCAGGAAGCGCGACAAGGCCATGCCCTATGTGGAGCGGCTGCTTCGGGAAGCGGCGATCCAGGCGGAGCTGTACGGTGGTCACCGGCCGGTACGGCAGCTTCATTGGGGTGGCGGCACGCCCACTTTCTTGCCGGACGACGCAATGCGCACCCTGATGGCCGGTTACGGCGAGCTTTTCAACCTGGCGCAGGAGGACAGCCGGGACTTCAGTGTCGAGATCGACCCGCGCGAGGTGGACGACCAGACCCTCGCCACCCTGAAGGCGCTGGGGTTCAACCGGGTCAGCTTGGGGGTGCAGGATCTCAACCCGGTGGTCCAGAAGGCGGTCAACCGGCTCCAGCCCAGGGCGATGACCGAGGCGGTGCTGGCCGAAGCCCGGCGACTGGGCTTCGGCTCCATCAACCTGGACCTGATTTACGGCTTGCCTCACCAGACCCCGGCCAGTTTCGCTGACACCCTGGGGCACGTGCTGGAGATGGCTCCGGACCGGCTGTCCATCTTCAGCTACGCCCACCTGCCTCAGCGCTTCTACCCCCAGACCCGCATCCAGGGCGACACCCTGCCGTCACCGGCGGACAAACTGGTGATGCTGCATGAAACCATCGAGCGCCTGCTGGCGGCGGGTTATCAGTACATCGGCATGGACCATTTCGCCCAGCCAGACGACAGCCTGGCCATTGCCCAGCGGGAGGGTCGGCTGCACCGCAATTTTCAGGGCTATACCACCCACAGTGACTGTGACCTGGTCTCCCTCGGGGTATCGGCCATTGGTCAGACCGACGGCGCCTATTTCCAGAACCACCACGACCTGCCGACCTGGGAGGCCCGAATTGATGCCGGCGAGCTGGCCACCCTTCGGGGTGTGCGCCTGAGCCGGGACGATCGCATCCGGCGCTGGGTGATCGGCCAGCTTATTTGCCAGTTCCGCGTGGACCGGGCGGACTTCACCGGCCTGTTCGGCGAGGACTTCGACCGTTACTTCGCCGGTGAGCGCCGGCGCCTGCGACCCATGATCCAGGACGGCCTGGTCCATGACAGTGGCGAGGGCCTGTCGGTGCTGCCGGCCGGCCGGCTCCTGATCCGTGCGATTTGCCAGCTATTCGATGCCTACCGCCAGGACGGGGCGAGCCAGCGATTCTCCCGCATCATCTAGCACCTGCCACCATGCTGCCTCACAACCCGAGGCGGCAATGTCGCGGCGAATCAACGCCCTCCATTTGCTCCTTTAATACCTGGCAGGCAATGTTATTTACTAATATGTGCTTCAAATAAATCAATTGTCCTTTCCCCATGCTTCAAAGATAAATTTCCGGCTGGCTAGTTGTATACGGATACTTCACAATACATTTTTACAAAATATAATGGTCAGCCTGCAGAACCATGGAACTGGGGGCTGCGTATATATCATCTAGCCCGGTTTGCAACTCTGGGACATGTTTCGATAAGCCGCCGGGCCGGCCGTCGCACCAGCATGCCAGGTATTCCGAGTGCGGGGTGTGGGTGTCATGGACGCCCATACAGTTCACGTTGTTTGGAGCAGGCGGATGCACATCACCCGTTATACCGATTATTCTTTACGGGTCCTGATTTACCTCGCGGTGCAGAAGGACCACCTGACCACGATCCAGGAAATTGCCGACAGCTATCACATCTCCAAGAACCACCTGATGAAGGTGGTGCATCAGCTCAACCGCAAGGGCTATGTGGAAACGGTGCGTGGCAAGAATGGCGGGCTGCGGCTGAATATGGACCCGAAGAACATCAACATAGGTGTTCTGGTGCGGGAAACCGAGCAGGATCTCAAGCTGGTTGAATGTTTCTCATCGGAATCCAGTTGCGCCATAGGGCCGGTCTGTGGCCTCAAGGGGGTCTTCTCGGAAGCCCTTGACGCCTTCCTGACCGCGCTCGACCAGCACTGTCTGGCGGATCTGCTGCCGGAGAAAAAGAAGCCCCAGCTGTTGCGGCTCCTGCAGATCGCCTGAGCTTGCCAGCGCGGGTGGTCGGATTGCCGGGCTCGAGAGGCTGACCGTCCGGATGTCCCGCTGTGCCCTGGTTCACCACCCCGAGCAGGTAACCCTGCTCTCACCTCCCGTTTTCATGCTTTTAATGCACCTTTATTGTGCGCTCACCGATATTCGGTCGGTCCCTCATGATCCTGTTGTTTGTTCCTCCCGTAATTGGACCTGAAACCGCTGCCTATTGCTGCCGGCAAGTTTCGCGAGCGGTACGGGCGGTGTATTATAAAATTCAAACCAGGTATTTCTTTAAGGGGTGAGCCAAGACCGAGTGCTGACTCCTTGCAGCCTGGCGCTCTGGCTGATGATTCTGCTGGTAACCATGATCAGGGTCTGACCGCTGGCGCGTCGCTGCCTGTGACGGGCCAGGGGAGGTTGTCGTGCACATCACCCGCTATTCCGACTACGCCGTCAGGGTACTGTTCTACCTCGCCCTGAAACCTGATCGTCTGGTGACCATTCGCGAGATCGCCGACAGTTACGGTATCTCCCGCAATCACCTGATGAAGCTGGTCTACCAGCTCAATCGCATGGGTTATGTGGAGACGGTTCGGGGCAAGAACGGCGGTTTGCGGCTGGGGCAGGAGCCGGGGGGCATCAACCTCGGGCTGCTGATCAGGGAAACCGAACAGGATTTCGAGCTGGCGGAATGCTTTGGCAGCAACAACCAGTGCCTGATCAAGCCGGTCTGCGGTATCAAACACGTGCTGGCGGAGGCGCTGAAGGCTTTCTTCGACACACTGGACGGCTACACCCTTGCCGACCTGCTGCCGGAAGCAAAACAGCCGCACTTGCGGCGGCTGTTGCAGATCAAGATGGTTGACTAGTCAGGCCGCTTCCAGCCGGGTCCGGACACGGTCCGGCAGGGAGAAGCGGGCGATCCGTCTGAGTACGGTGCCGTACTGGCGCGCAAAGCTGCCGGTGTTGTAGTGGATACCGTACTTCTCGCACACTGCCTGCACTTTCGGGGCGATTTCCCGATAGCGGTGCGCCGGCAGATCCGGGAACACGTGGTGTTCGATCTGGTAACTCAGGTGGCCGCTCAGGGTATGCATCCAGCCCGGGCCGGTGAAGTTGCTGGAGCCGGTGAGCTGGCGCAGGTACCAGTGGCCGCGGCTCTCGTTCTCGCACTCGGCCTCGGTGAAGGTCTCCGCATCCTGGGTGAAGTGGCCGCAGAAGATAATGGTGGAGGACCACAGGTTGCGGATCAGGTTGGCGCTGACGTTGCCCGCCAGCACGATGGGTGCCACCGGCAGGGTGATCAGCGGGAAGAACACGTAGTCCTTGAAGGCCTGGCGGCCACCCTTGCGGAAGAAGTCCTTGAGGAAGTCCTTCTTGTCCCAGATGCTGATTTCGCGGCGGCGGATCCGCTCACTCTCCAGCTCATGCAGGCCCACACCCCACTGGAACAGCACACTGAGCAGGATATAATTGATGAACTGCAGGCTGTGGGCCGGCTTCCAGCGAGTGTCGTCGCTCAGGCGCAGCAGGGCGTAACCGTAGTCCCTGTCCTTGCCGATCACGTTGGTGTAGGTGTGGTGCTCGTAGTTGTGGGTACGGCGCCAGGAATCACCGGTGCAGACGGTATCCCACTCGTAGGTCTGTGAATGCAGCGAGGGGTCGTTCATCCAGTCGTACTGGCCATGCATGACGTTATGGCCAATCTCCATATTCTCCAGGATCTTTGAGATGCCCAGGCTGGCCACCGCGGCGGCGAACACCGGCGGGATGAAACCAAACGGCATCATCACCCGGCCGCCCACCTCGAGGGTGCGGTGCAGGCGCACGATACGGCGGATGTAGCGGGCATCCCGCTCACCCAGATCCGCCAGGACGTCCTCCCGGATGGCGTCCAGGTCCTTTGCCAGATTGTCCAGTTGCTGTTCGTTGAGCTGTTTCATCTCTCTCCTCCTCACAGGTCGATCGTGACCGGGCCCTGAGGCACGGAAATGCAGAGTTGAATGGTTTCCTCGCCGGGGCCGGAGGCCTTGCCGGTGAGGCGATTGACCACGGTGCCGCTGGTTTTCCTGCAGGCACATTGATGGCAGATTCCCATGCGGCAGCCATAACGGGGCGACAGCCTGGCGGCCTCGGCAATCTCCAGCAGCGGCGTGTCGCCACTGGAATGGACACCGGTCTGGCTGCGGCTGAAGCTGACTTCGCCCCCCAGGTCGTCGCCCGCCAGGGCGGCCTTGGGCACCGAGAAGAAGGTGCTGTGGAGCTGGTCTTCAGTAATGCCGGCGTCCTGCAGCAGGCCGGTGGCCAGATCCATCAGGCCTTTGGGACCACACAGATAGCACTGGCGCTCCGCCAGCTGGGCGATCGGCTTGAGATGACCGGCATGGAGCAGCTCCGGCCGCTCGCCCTGCTCGGTGTGGATCACCCGCAGGTCCAGGGCCGGCCAGTTCTGGCGCAGGGCATAAAGCGTGTCGGCACCGATCACATCGGCCTGGCTGCGCACGTAGTAGAGCAGGGTGACCGGCGCGTCATAGCCTTCCGCGGCCAGGGTCTCGAGCTGGCTCAACACCGGCGTGATACCGCTGCCGCCGGCGATGTAGAGCAGTGGCTGCGGGTTGTCCGGCAGCCGGAAATCTCCGAAGGCCTCCCCCAGGCCGATGACGGAGCCGGCTTCCAGGTGATCGTGCATCCAGTTGGTCACCAGGCCGCCGGGGAACCGCTTGATGGTCAGGGTGACGGTGCCGTCCCGGCGCCACTGGCGCGGGCTGCTGGACAGGCTGAAGGTCCGCTGGTGGCGAACGCCGTCGATCTCCACTCCCACGCTGACATGCTGGCCGGCAACAAAGCCGCCCCAGCGCCGGGCCGGTGCCAGGACGAAGGTGCGGGTGTCGGCGGTTTCATCCCGCAGGGCAACCACACGGGCCGGCACGTACTGGCGCACCCACATGGGATTGACCGCCGCCAGCAGCGGGTCGAAGAAGGCCGACGGATCGTCCCGGTTGAACAGTTGCTTGCCCAGCCAGCGCAGGGCGGGCGTGTTTTCCAATCTCGACAGCATGGTTTCTCTCCCCATGTGTACAAGTGTTCACTAGTTGTGAACGAATGTACACACGGGTCCCGGTGGCTGTCAACAGCAATCAGTGTGGCAGCGGTGTTCACCAAGAGCCTGAATTGACGGGGTTTTGGACTGTCTGGGCGCTCAGGACCCTGTTATGGCGTGCTTGGCGCGCGGGTTTGGCCTGAAATGACACGGGCGCTGGTCCGGGCCGTCGGAAATTGTGTACACTTGTTTTACCCTGGCCCGCCGTGGAAGCGGTACGGTCGTCGGCAAGGATCACAGAGAGCGGTTATGACTGAGCGAAAACGGCGCAAGCCAGGTGAGACCCGGGAGAAACTGATGGCGGCCGCCCTGGCCCTGGTGGGACGTGGCCGGCACTTTGCCAGCCTGGGTATCCGTGAGGTCACCCGCGAAGCGGGCGTGGTGCCCACTTCCTTCTACCGCCACTTCCGCAGCATGGACGACCTGGGGCTGCAGCTGGTGGATGAGCTGGGGCTGGTGTTACGGCGGATGATGCGGGAGGCCCGCGGCCATGTGCTGCAGGCGGACAAACTGATGGAGGAGTCGGTGGCGATATTCATCAGCCACGTGCAGGCCAATCGCAGCTTCTTCTTTTTCATGGCCCAGGGCCTGGCGGGGGAGAGCCGGGCGGTGCAGGAAGGCATCCGCAGCGAGATGCGTTTCTTCGCCAGTGAACTGGCCAACGACCTGCGCCGCATGCGCCTGGTGGATCACCTCAGCGACCACGACCTGGACCTGACCTGCGATCTCGTGGTGCGCACAGTGGCCTTCAGTCTTACCGATCTGCTGGGGATCTCACCGGACGACGACTACCAGGTGGCCCAGGTCAGGACCCGCACCACCCGTTTCCTGCAGCTGATCTTTGTCGGCGCCGCGCACTGGAAGAGCCAGAGCCAGTAGGGGGCCCGGCTATTTCTTGTTGGCCGTGCGCCGGACCGGAGCTTTCGCCCGGCTTTTCGCCGCCGGCTTCTTCGGCAGCACCAGCTTCTCCAGCTCGTCCAGGGCCTCACCGGTGTACACCGCCAGCCGCTGCATGCTGGGCAGGGTATCGCGGCAGCCGGTAAAGCCGAAGTTCAGCGCACCGTCGTAGCTCAGGCAGGTAATGTTCAGCGCCCCGCCATGGGCAATCAGCGACACCGGGTACATGGCCTCCAGCTTGGCGCCCTCGTAGTAGAGGGTATGTTCCGGGCCCGGCACATTGGAGATCGTGACGTTGAACACCGGCCGCATGCGGCCGCCCAGGCCCGTCATCAGTTGCAGGATGTAGGGCGACATCAGCAGCATGGTGTACTGGTTCAGGGCGCTGCGGGGCAGGGTCTGCAGGTGCTCCTTGGCGCGCTGGGTGGACTGCTTGATCTGCGCCAGCCGTACCATCGGGTTGGCTTCGTCGGTGGCCAGGGAGGCAATCATGAAGCTGATGGCGGTACCTGTGCCTTCGTCGTCGGCGGGCCGGATGTTGACCGGGATGCCCGCGGTCAGGGGGCTGTCCGGCAGGTTGTTCTGCTCGATCAGGAAGCGGCGCAGGGCGGTGCCGCTGAGGTAGAGCACGATGTCGTTGAGGCTGGCATCGGTCAGCCTGGCCAGGGTCTTGAGGCGGTCAAGCTGATAGTGCTGGGTGGCGAAACGGCGCTGGCCGGTGACACGCTTGTTCAGTACCGAGCGGGGTCCGGAAAAGGGCGCTGTCAGGTCATCATTGGGATGACGGGCCGACTGCACCAGCCGGGTCATGGCGCCCATCAGGCGCGGCGCCAGGTCGGCCTGGATCCGCAGCGCCTCCATGGCCTGGGAGAAAGCGCCGGTGATGCTGGCCTCCCGGTCGGTCTTGCTGCCCCGGGTGCTCTGCGGCCGGATCGACCAGGGCGGCAGCATGTTGGTCTCGGTGGGGTCGTGGCTCAGCACCCGCTGCATCAGCCGCACACCGCTGATGCCGTCGATCATGGAATGGTGCATCTTGGTGTAGAGGGCGAAGCGGTTATTCTCCAGGCCCTCGATCACATGACACTCCCAAAGCGGCCGGGAGAAATCCAGCGGATTGGAGTGCAGCCGGGACACCAGGATACCCAGCTCACGCTCGCTGCCCGGTCGCGGCAGGGCAGAGTGGCGCACGTGGTAATCCAGGTCGATTTTCTGGTCCACCTTCCAGGCCGGCGCCAGCAGGCGGCCCAGGGTGCCGGGCCGGACCAGGCGATAGCACCAGGGCGGCGCAATCTCGAAGTCTGCCTTCATCCGGTCCAGCAGGTCCCGCAGGAAGGTCTCGGGGGCATTCTCCGGCAGTGAGAAGATCTGCATGTTGCCCACATGCATGGGGGTGTCTTCAGACTCTACTGCCAGCCAGGAGGCGTCCAGTGTTCCCAGGCGTTTCATGAATCGTCCTTATCGCCGCCCGGCGCGTTTCGCCGCCCGGGCCGTTCTTGTTAAATTGCAGTCTGCAATTATACGCAGGAAGTCAGACGCTACACGAGCCCTGAGGGTTCCGGGCAGACGGGGCCAATGGCCTCAGGCCACCACTACCACGGCTATGGCCACCAGGGTGGCGATCACCGGAATGGCCACGGTCACCACGAAGATGTCCTTGTAAGCCTCCCGGTGCTTCAGGCCCATGATGGTCAGCATGGCAATGACTGCGCCACAGTGGGGCAGTGAATCCAGGCCGCCGGCCCCCAGAGTGGCAATACGGTGCAACACCTCGGGCTCCACGCCCAGGCTGAGATACTTCTCGGCAAAGGTCTGCATGAAGATCTGCAGGCCGCCGGAGCCGGACCCCACGATGGCTGATACCACGCTCACCGACGCAAACACCGACAGCAGCGGAGGCAGCGGCAGTTCCAGCACCCACTGGGCGAAGGCGCCAAAACCCGCGGTCTGGGTCACCACGCCGCCGAAGCCGATCACCGCGGCGGTATTCAGCAGCGGCATGATGGCATCGTCGGCGCCGCTGCCCAGGCTGGCCATGGCTTTGCTGCGAAAACCGGCAAACAGCAGCACACAGCTGGCCGAGCCCAGCACCAGGGCAAAGCTGGGCCAGATGATGGGTTCACGGTCGGCGAAGGCCACCAGCGGCCCGATCAGGGCGGTGTCGGCGGTTACCGCACCGGTGGCCAGCAGCAGCCTCGGCAGGATGATGGTGCCCAGTACCACCGCCAGTGGCAGGACGCTGAGACGCCAGCTCGGGCCGTGCTCCAGGGCCGGCGCCAGCTTCTCCATGTTCAGGTCCTGACTGTTGGACTGGTAGCCCTCGCCGGCCAGTTTGGCCTTCTTCCATTCCCGCTCCAGGTAGACCATGCCCAGAACGAACATCACCACCGCCGCCACGATGCCGATCAGGGCGCCGGCGAACAGGCTGGTGTTCAATGCCGAGGCGGCAATGACGTTATGGATGGAGGGGGTGCCCGGCAGGGCGGTCATGGTGAAGGTGCCGGCCCCCAGGGCCGTGGCGCCGCAGAACAGCCGCTTGGGCAGGTTGGCCTCCCGCATCAGCGCCACGCCGAGGGGGTACATGGTGAAGATCACCACGAACACCACCACCCCGCCGTAGGTGAGCAGGGCGCAGACCAGCATGGTTACCAGGATGGTGTGCTTCGCGCCCAACCACTGGGTGACCGAGCTGGCAATGGAGCCGGCGGCGCCGCTGGCGGCCATCATCTTGCCGAAGATGGCGCCGGTGAGAAACAGCACGAAGAACTTGCCGGCAAAACTGAAAGCCCCCAGCGGGCCGAACGGAAAATGCTGCAGCAGGGCAGTGGAGAAGCCCATGTCGTTACTGATGGCCACCACAAGGCTGGCCAGCAGTGCCGCCACCAGAATGTTGACGCCCCGCAGCGCCATGACAATAAGCAGGGCCAGGCCTGCCAGCAGGCCAATGTTTGCAATCATTGATCGGAACCTTGTTTGTTTATGGTGGCGGGCCCCGCCGGGCCCGACCGTTTACTCGTTCATTGCCGCTTTGTAGAGGGACTGCCTGGGTTTGGCCAAAACCCGCCGGAGCATGGGTTCAAAGTAGTCCAGGGGCAGGGTTTCTGCCTCCGCGTCGAACGCCGGCGAGTCGTACTTGCTGACGAACTCCAGGGTGTGCCTGTAGTGGGGATGGTCCTGGTACTGCTCCCGCATGTTGCGGTCCATGCCCAGGTAGTGGAAGAAATAATAGCCCTGGAAGATGGCGTGATGCTTGATCATCCAGTGGTTCTCTTCCCTCACGAAAGGCTGCAGCAGCACCGCCGCCACGTCGGCGTGGTTGTAGGTGCCCAGGGTGTCGCCGATGTCATGCAGCAGGGCGCAGACCACGTACTCCTCGTCCTTGCCGTCCCGGTGGGCCAGGGTGGCAGTCTGCAGGCAGTGGGTCAGCCGGTCCACCGGAAAACCGCCGAAGTCGCCCTCAAGCAGTTTGAGGTGGCTCAGGATCCGGTCCGGAAGGCCCTTGGCAAACTCGCCAAAGCAGCCGGCGATGGTCTGCCAGTCCTGGGCACTGCCGTCCTTCATGTGGCTGAAGCCGGCTTTGGGCTGGGTGGTTGCGGTCATGGGGTTTCCTCGGGTTATTGGCGGAAGCTGGCGTCGATGCGGTCGAGCTTGCGCAACAGGCCGGGCCAGGCCAGGTTGCCGCCCATGCCGCGGGTCACCTGTGCCGCCTGCTGTTTGATGGTGTCGACGATGCCATCGGGGATCGGCGTCAGTGGCCGGTTGCCGGCCAGCGCACCGATCTGGATCTCACAGGCCCGCTGCAGGATGAACATGCCCAGGAAGGCGTCCGGGATGCTGCCGCCCACGGTGAGCAGACCATGATTGCGCAGGATCATGAAGCTGGCATTCCCGAGGTCTCTCTGCAGGCGCGCCTTCTCATCTTCCCGCAGCGCCACGCCCTCGTAGTCGTGGTAGGCCAGGCTCGCCAGCGGAAACAGACTCTGCTGCGAAAGCGCCAGCAGGCCTTCCTGCTGGGCCGACACCGCGACACCGGCGGTGGTGTGGGTATGCATCACGCAGACGGCATCGTCGCGAACATCATGGATGGCGCTGTGGATGGTGAAGCCGGCCGGATTGATGTCGAAGTCGTCCGGGTTGATCTTGTTGCCCTCCTGATCGATGCGCACCAGGCTGGAGGCGGTGATTTCCTCGAACATCATACCGTAGGGGTTGATCAGAAAATGGTGCTCGTCACCGGGAATGCGAGCGGACACATGGGTGAAGATCAAATCGTCCCAGCCGTGCAGGGCGATCAGCCGGTAGGCGGCGGCCAGGTCAACACGCAGCTGCCATTCTTCGGCGCTGACGCTGTCTTTCTTGGAGGGAATAGCGAGTTGAGATGACATGCGGGGCCTCCCGGATTGCGTTTGTTGTTGTCGGTTCATGACCGGATAGCACGAGTGTAGGCCCTGGACTCTGGCGAACACTGTCAACTGGTTTACAATTAAGTGATGACCGATATCAAAGCCGTGCTCCGGCAGTGCCCGCTGTTCCGACCCTTTCCCGCCGCCGGCATCGAGGCGGCGGCCGGGCTTGCCCGGGTTCGCGGCTTCCGTGCCGATGAACCCATCTACGGCAAGGGGGTGATGCAGTCCACCCTCTCCGTAATCGCCGAGGGCTCAGTGCGGATCAGCTCGGTGAACAGCGCCGGGCGGGAAGCCATCCTGGTGATCTTCGAACCCGGTGCCTGGTTCGGCGATACCGTATTCTCCCCTGGCATGCCCCGGGTGTTCGGCGCAACTGCCCACGAGGCGGCCACGGTCGTCGAATTGCCCGGGGAGGGCTTCCGGCAGCTTATGGCCCGCTATCCGGAGGTCTATCCGGTAGCGCTGGACCTGGTGAGCCGCCGGCTCTGGAGTGCCATGTCCCTGATCGAGGAGGATGCCCTGCGGGGTATCGAGGCCCGGGTGGGGCGGCGGCTGCTTTTCCTCAGCCAGATGCAGTCGGAGGGCGAGGTGCCAGGCCATCCGGTGACCCTGCGGCTGACCCGCGAGCACATTGCCAGCATGATGGGCATGACCCGGCAGGGGGTGCACGGCGTGCTGAAGGGTTTTCAGGGCCAGGGCCTGCTGGCCTCGGCCTACGGCCAGGTCACCATCACCGATCCGCCGGCCCTGGCGGCCTACCTTGAGGGCCTGGACTGAGGGGCGTCTTGCCCTGCGACCAACAAAACGAGGAAGCGTGCCATGGCCTACTGGCTGGTGAAGAGCGAACCGGACGAATGCGGCATTGAGGATTTCGAGCTGCAGCAGGACAAAGCCAGTCCCTGGGCCGGAGTGCGCAACTACCAGGCCCGCAATTTCCTGCGCCAGATGGCGGTGGGGGACAGGGTGCTGATCTATCATTCCAGCTGTCGGAACATCGGCATCGCCGGGGTGGTGCGGGTGGCGCGGGAGGCCTACACCGACCCCAGCCAGTTCGACCCGGACTCGCCCTACCACGACCCTAAGAGTGACCCGGAGGCGCCGCGCTGGCAGGCGGTGGATCTGGTGTACGAGCGCACCCTGTCCAGCCTGATTCCGCTGGCCCATCTCAAGGCGGAACCGGGGCTGTCGGAATTGCCCCTGGTGCGCAAGGGCAGCCGGCTGTCGGTGATGCCGGTCACCGACCACCAGTGGGACGTGATCCAGCGCATGGCCGGCTAATCGATCCGGTGGCCCTCTTTCAGCAGTTTGTTGACGGCGCAGTCGTGGCTGCCGGGGAACTGGGTTTTTACGGCTTGCAGGTATTCCCTGGCCTGGACCAGGGAGCCGCCTTCCCGCTGGGCCTCTGCCAGCGCCGCCAGGTAGAGCGCGTGGGCCCGAATGTCCCGTTGCAGGGTGGTGTCCCGGTAGATCTCCAGCAGCAGGTCCTGGGCTTGGGCGTAGCCGCGTTCAGTGGGGGCGCTTTCCCGCACGTACTCCAGAATCTCCGGACTGATTTCGTACTGGTCCGGCGCACAGCGGGAATCCTGGAACAGCTCCCGGTACTGCTGGTAGTCCTCCTGCAGATCCTCCCTGAGGGCCTGGCGCTCCAGGTGCAGGGCGGTAGCGGCGGTACCGGCGGCGCCGTAGGTGGTGCCGGTCACCAGGCCACCGGCACAGCCGGAGAGCGCAAGCGTGCCGGTAAGCGAAAGGACGGAGAGGGCGATTGAGGGCAGCAGTGGCTTGGTGCGGACGCTGGGCATGGCTACGGGCTTCCTTTTCCGGGTGCATGGGGTTACGGGTGGATCGGGCGGTGTAACCGGAAAGGTTAACCACCTTGGCTCCGACAAACGGTGAACGCCGTCTAAAAGTCGGGTATCGGCGGCCCGTGCCGGGCGTTAGCATCGGTTGAACAGTCAGTGGCAGTAGGCAGGGGAGTCGGGCTATGGCATTTCTCAACGGCATCACCATTCTGTTGATCTATCAGCTGGTGGGCGAAATCACGGTACGGTTCCTGGGGCTGCCTGTCCCCGGGCCGGTTCTGGGCATGGTGATGCTGTTCGTAACACTGATGCTGCGCGGCCGGGTGGACGAATCGGTGGACAGCGCCGCCACCGGTCTGCTGAGTCACTTGTCTCTGCTGTTCGTGCCGGCGGGGGTGGGCATGATGGTGCACTTCGGCCGCATCGCCGACGAGTGGCTGCCCATCCTCATTACCCTGTTACTCAGCACGGTGCTGACCATGGCCGCCACCGCCGGCATCATGCAGCTCACCGGCCGTGCGCTGGGCAAGAAGGTGGCCTCGGATGAATGACCGTAGCCTCACCGATATCTGGGTCTACCTCTCCACCTCGCCGCTGCTGGGGCTGACCGTCACTCTGGTGGCCTACGGCCTGGCCCACCGGCTCTACCTCAAATCCGGCTCCAACCCGCTGCTCAACCCGGTGGTCACCTCGGTGGCGATGCTGATTGGTCTGCTGCTGGCCACCGACACCGCCTACAGCGATTACTTCGAGGGCGGCCAGTTCGTCCACTTCCTGCTGGGCCCGGCCACTGTCGCGCTGGCGGTGCCGCTCTACCAGCAGTTCTCCCGGCTCAAGGCCCTGTGGATCCCGGTCACCGTGGCGCTGCTGTGCGGCGTCACCATCGCCGGCGCCAGCTCCATCGGCCTGGCCTGGCTGCTGGGGGGCTCCACCGAGGTGCAGATGTCGCTGGCGCCCAAGTCCGCCACCGCGCCGGTGGCCATGGGCATCTCCGAGAAGATCGGCGGGCTGCCGTCGCTGACCGCGGTGCTCACCGTGGCCACGGGCATCCTGGGGGCGGTGCTGGGCACCAAGCTGTTCGAGCTGCTGCGCATTCGCGACGACAGCGTCAAGGGCATTGCCATTGGCGTTGCCGCCCACGGCATCGGCACCGCCCGGGCCTTCCAGGTCAGCGGCCAGATGGGCGCCTTCTCCGGCCTGGCCATGGCGCTGTCGGCTTTCGCCACCGCCATTATCGTGCCCTGGCTGGTGGACCTGCTGTTTTGACGCATATGTGAGAGGGAGCGGGCAGGTCTTTCCAAAACCGTCCGGAGCCATGGATGGCGGAGGCCGAGCGTACAGGGACGTATTAACAGCGTGTTTTGGAAAGACCTGCCCGCTCGCTCGCGCCCTCCCTCATATGTTTCGCATAACCTTGTAGACTCCCGAGTAGCACCCACAGTCTTCTGTAAGTCACCGAATCGATGCAGGAGGCAGCATGACCGATATCCGACTCAAGCGTGTCTACGACGACCCCGCCCGCTCCGACGGCCTGCGGGTGCTGGTGGACCGGGTCTGGCCCCGGGGCCTGAGCAAGGAAAAAGCCGGGCTCGACCACTGGTTCAAGGACCTGGCGCCCTCCACCGAGCTGCGCAAATGGTACGGCCACGACCCGGACCGCTGGCCCGAGTTCCGCGACCGCTACCGCCAGGAGCTGAAGGATGAAGACCCCGAGGACCTGGCCCGGCTCAAGGAATGTCTGGAGGCGCGCGACCGGGTGACCCTGCTGTTCAGCGCCAAGGAAACCGACCGCAACAACGCGGTCGCGCTGGCGGAGTTTCTCAACAATAATGAGGTCTGATTGCTGAGCCGGCGCCTGCGGCGCCTTTGCCCATTGTTGGAGATGTACATGGACAGTCCCTCACGCCCACCCCTGCCACCCTTCACCGCCGAAACCGCCGCCCGGAAAGCCCGCATGGCTGAGGACGCCTGGAACAGCCGGGATCCGGTCAAGGTCTCCATGGCCTATACGCCGGACAGCCAGTGGCGCAACCGGGCGGAGTTTCCCCGGGGCCGGGAGCAGATCGTGGAGTTCCTCACCCGCAAATGGCAGCGGGAGCTGGAGTACCGGTTGATCAAGGAAGTCTGGGCCTTCCGGGACAACCGCATCGCGGTGCGCTTCGCCTACGAATGGCACGACGACAGCGGCCAGTGGTACCGCTCCTACGGCAACGAGAACTGGGAGTTCGACGAGCAGGGCCTGATGGCCAAGCGCTATGCCAGTATCAACGATCTGCCCATTGCCGAGAGTGACCGCAAGTTCCGCTGGCCCCAGGGCCGGCGGCCGGACGATCATCCAGGGCTGTCAGAGCTGGGCCTCTGAGCGCCGCCACCGGTTGAAGCGCTGGAGCGTATGATTCATGCGCCGGACATGGCCGCCCACCCAGTAGGTCTGGCGGCACTCGGGGCAGTGGTAGACCTGCTGGTCAGGCCGGTCATCCGGGGCGGGCTGGTCAGGTAGCGGGCCGGTTTCCAGCAGGGTGTTGCAGCGTTTGCAGCGGCAGAAGGGTCGGTGCAGCCAGTCCAGGTCCAGGCGCCGGGTCAGCTCCCGGATGTTGGCCTCCTGGCCGTCGCTGGTGAGCAGGATGACATGGATGGGGCCGTCCCGGTGCAGGAGCAGTTCCCGGTCGCAGGTGACCAGCCAGCGGTCGTCTTCCACCGCCCGTGCCAGGACATCCCGATCCGGGCTGCCGTTGCGGGCCTGCAGGGTGTCGTAGCCGGCCACCCGCAGCCATTCCCCCAGGCCCTGGAGCATTTCATCGCACATGAAGCGCGGGGTTTCCAGCGGGCAGAAAGCGCCCTCCACCAGGGTCACAGGCGACGGTCCACATAGCGCTTCAGGTCGCGGGCGTTGTGGGGGGCGTGGGCGTCCTCATCGTTGTTGAAATAGACGTACACGTCACGGCCGTCCCTGAGCTGGCCGGCAATCCAGTCGGCCCGGGCGCTCAGGTATTGCGGGCTGTAGCTGCCGCGATACTGCCTGCCGTGAAAGCGCAGGTAGGTCCAGTCGGCGGTGAGCTCGGCGGGGTGACCCTTGATCATGTCGTGGATGCACAGGGCGGCGGAGTGCTGCCGCAGCACCGCGTAGATGTCCTCCTTCAGCCAGGCCGGGTCCCGTACCTCGATGACCCAGCGGTGGCGGCGGGGCGCTTGCCTTAAAAACGCATCCAGCCGGTCCGGGTCGGGCCGCCATCGTGGTGGCAGCTGCACCAGGATCGGACCCAGGCTGGGGCCCAGCTCCCGGGCCACCTCCAGGAAGGTGGCGATGGTCTGGTCCGGGTCCTTGAGTTTCTTGATGTGGCTGCCGTAGCGGCTGAACTTGAGGCTGTACTGGAAGCCTTCCGGCGCGGCCCCGCGCCAGCGCTCAAAGGTGTCCGCCTGGGGCAGGCTGTAGAAGGTGTTGTTGATCTCGACGCTGTCAAAGCGTGCGGCGTAGAAATCGAACCAGTCTTTTTTGGGCACATCCTCGGGGTAGAAGCGTTTCTGCCAGTGATCGTACTGGTACCCCGAGGTACCGATGCGCAGTGAACCTGTGCCGGTTGCCACAATGGCCTCCGTGTCTGTCCCTGTCGATGGCTTGCCTGCCGCTGCCGGTCAGCGGGACTCCGCCAGATCCCGCGGCGGGCAGTGGAATTCGTCCACGACCGTGTCCTCGTCCACGCTTTCCAGGTGCACGTCGAAGCCCCAGAGCCGGTGCACGTGACGCAGCACCTCCTCGGTGGCCTGGCCCATGGGAATGCCGTCAACCGGGATATGGCGCAGGGTGAGGGAGCGGTCGCCCCTCAGGTCCACGTTCCAGACCTGCAGGTTGGGTTCGCGGAAGCTCAGGTTGTACTGGCGCGCCAGCTTCTCCCGCAGCAGCCGGTAACCGGGTTCGTCGTGGATGGCGGTGATGCGGTAGACGTCCTCATCCTCGTCATCGGCGATGGCGAACAGCTTCAGGTCCCGCATCACCTTGGGGGAGAGGAACTGCTGGATGAAGCTCTCGTCCTTGAAGTTCTTCATGGCGAAATGCAGGGTCTCCACCCAGTCGCTGCCGGCGATGTCCGGGAACCATTGGCGGTCCTCGGCGGTGGGGTTCTCGCAGATCCGACGCAGGTCGGAGAAGATCGAGAAGCCCAGGGTGTAGGGGTTGATGCCCGAATACCAGGGGCTGTTGAACGGCGGCTGGTAGACCACCGCGGTGTGGCTCTGGAGGAACTCCAGCATGAAGCCGTCGGTCACCAGGCCCTTCTCGTACATGCGGTGCAGCAGGGTGTAGTGCCAGAAACTGGCCCAGCCCTCGTTCATCACCTGGGTCTGGCGCTGGGGGTAGAAGTACTGCGCCAGCTTGCGCACGATGCGGATCAGCTCCCGCTGCCAGGTCTCCAGCAGGGGCGCGTTCTTCTCGATGAAGTAGAGCAGGTTCTCCTGGGGCTCCCTGGGATAGCGGGCCTTGCGCCGCGCCTTGGACTCGTCGTCCTCGCCCATCTTGGGAATGGTGCGCCAGAGATCGTTGAGACGGCGCTGCTGGTATTCCTCGCGATCCTTCTGGCGGCGTTGCTCCTCGGCAGCGGAGATGGGCGCCGGGCGCTTGTAGCGGTCGACGCCGTAGTTCATCAGGGCGTGGCAGGAGTCCAGGGTCTGTTCGACGGCATCGACACCGTGGCGCTCCTCGCATTCGGCCACATAGTTCCGGGCGAATACCAGGTAGTCGATGATGGCGCTGGCGTCGGTCCAGGTGCGGAACAGGTAGTTGCCCTTGAAGAAGGAGTTGTGGCCGTAGGAGGCGTGGGCGATCACCAGCGCCTGCATGGGCAGGGTGTTCTCCTCCATCAGGTAGGCGATGCAGGGGTCGGAATTGATCACGATCTCGTAGGCCA
This sequence comes from Marinobacter sp., assembly GCF_033722195.1. Classification (GTDB taxonomy): domain Bacteria; phylum Pseudomonadota; class Gammaproteobacteria; order Pseudomonadales; family Oleiphilaceae; genus Marinobacter. The sequence goes on along the minus strand of NZ_JAWVZL010000021.1, from coordinate 2,498 downwards.
GGCCCATCTGGCCGCGCTGGTAGCCCCGGGAGGTGCTCAGGAACTGCTTGCCGAAGGACCAGTGGTGATAGCCCACCGGCATGCCCACCGAACTGTAGGCGTCCATCATCTGCTCGGCGCTGATCACCTCGATCTGGTTGGGGTAGGTGTCCAGGCCGAATTCGGCGGCGCACTTGGCGATCTCGTCGTCGTACCGCTGGATCAGCTCGAAGGTCCATTCCGAGGTGGTGGAGATGGGCTCCACGGTCTTGGCGTTGGGCTTGTCCATGGTATCGGTCATGCCGCTTTCCTCTCGAACAACTGGCGGAAGACCGGATAGATCTGGCCCGGGTCCGCAATCTGTTGCATGGCAAAGCTGTTGGGGTTCTCCGCCATGATCTTCTCGTACTCGTACCAGAGCATCTGGTGGTCCTGGGGGGTGATCTCCACGTAGGCGTAGTACTGCACCAGGGGCAGGATCTGGTCCGCCAGGATCTTGCCGCACACCGGCGAGTCGTCGTTCCAGTTGTCGCCATCGGAGGCCTGGGCGGCGTAGATGTTCCACTCAGACGGGGAATAGCGGGACTCGATGATCTTGTGCATCAGCTTCAGGGCGCTGGAGACGATGGTGCCGCCGGTTTCCCGGGAGTAGAAGAATTCCTCCTCGTCCACTTCCTTGGCGCTGGTGTGATGGCGGATGAAGACCACATCGATGCGCTTGTAGTTCTTCTTCAGGAACAGGTAGAGCAGGATGAAGAAGCGCTTGGCGATGTCCTTGTGGAGCTGGGTCATGGAACCGGACACGTCCATCAGGCAGAACATCACCGCGCTGGTGGCCGGTTGCGGCTGCTTGAGGTGCTGGCGGTAGCGCAGGTCGATCTCGTCGATAAAGGGAATGCGGCGGATGTTGGATTTCAGCCGCGCGATCTCCACTTCCAGCACCGCGATCTGGTCCTTGTGGCTGAAGGCCGCGTCCAGGTCGTCCGGTGCCGACTTCAGCGCCGCCAGCTGCTCCTCCAGCTCCCGCAACTTGCGTTTGCGGGCCCCGCCGAGACTGAGCCGGCGGGCATGGGCGCCCCGCAGGGAGCGCACCACATCCAGCTTGGCGGGCACGCCCTGGGTGCTGAAGCCCGAGCGCACGTACTTGAAGGCCTCGGTGTCCTTGAGCTTCTTGCGGGCCAGGTTGGGCAGCTCCAGGTCATCGAACAGGAAATCGAGGAATTCGTCCTGGGTGATCTGGAAGGCGAATTCGTCCATGCCCTCGCCGTCGGGACTGGCCTGACCGTCCCCCTGTCCACCGCCACCCCCACTGGGGGGTTTGGGCAGGGTGTCGCCGGTGACAAACTCCTTGTTGCCGGGGTGGACCATTTCCCGGTTGCCGCCCTGGCCGTGGTGGAAAATGGGCTCCTCGATGTCCCGGGACGGGATGCTGACACTCTCACCGCGCTCGATGTCGGTGATGGAGCGCCGCTGCACCGCGTCGGCCACCGCCTTCTTGATGTGATGGCGGTAGCGGCGCAGGAACCGTTCCCGGTTCACCGCGCTCTTGTTCTTGCCGTTCAGGCGTCGATCGACAATGTGGGTCATACCCATAATTCTGCTCCGGTTCAGCAACGGACCACCGGACCCGTCGGGCGGGCCCGGCGCGAACTCCTAATGGGACTTGCGGACCCGCAGGTACCACTCCGCCAGGAGCCGGACCTGTTTCTCGGTATAGCCCCGGTCCACCATCCGTTCGACGAACTGCTTGTGCTTCTTCTGGTCCTCGTTGCTGGCCTTGGGATTGAAGGAGATGACCGGCAACAGGTCCTCGGTGTTGGAGAACATCTTCTTCTCGATCACGCTGCGCAGCTTCTCGTAGCTCAGCCAGGACGGGTTACGGCCCTGGTTGTTGGCCCGCGCCCGCAGCACAAAGTTGACCACCTCGTTGCGGAAATCCTTGGGGTTGCTGATGCCCGCCGGCTTCTCGATCTTCTCCAGCTCGTCGTTGATGGCGCCGCGGTCGAGAATCTCGCCGGTCTCCGGGTCCCGGTATTCCTGGTCCTGGATCCAGAAGTCGGCGTAGGTCACGTAGCGGTCGAACAGGTTCTGGCCGTACTCGCTGTAGCTCTCCAGGTAGGCGGTCTGGATCTCCTTGCCGATGAACTCCACGTAGTGCGGCGCCAGGAACTCCTTGATGAAGCGCAGGTAGCGCTCCTGCACCTCGGGCTGGAACTGTTCCTGCTCGATCTGCTTCTCCAGCACATAGAGCAGGTGCACCGGGTTGGCGGCGATCTCGGTGGTGTCGAAGTTGAACACCTTGGACAGGATCTTGAAGGCAAAGCGGGTGGACAGGCCCTCCATGCCTTCGTTGACCCCGGCGGCATCCCGGTACTCCTGGATCGATTTGGCCTTGGGATCGGTGTCCTTGATGTTCTGTCCGTCGTACACCTTCATCTTGGAGTAGATGCTGGAGTTTTCCGGCTCTTTAAGGCGCGAGAGCACGGTGAACTGGGCCAGCATGCTCAGGGTGTCCGGGG
>NZ_JAWVZL010000020.1:0-48457 GCF_033722195.1 Marinobacter sp. | reverse complement strand
GTCAATGTCGTAGGAAGCGCCAAAACGGGCATAGCCGTAAATGCTGGCACTGTAGCCGGCAGGATCGCCGGGGCTCTTGGGGAACAGCTCGACGGCGCCGGCCTGGCTGGCCAGGGTCAGAGCCAGTGCGGAAGTGGTTGCCCGGATGGCAAGTGTTAATCGCTTGGTTGTCATAATGCTTGTCTCCATGGAGCTTATTGTTTTGGGCCACCGCGGGGCGGGGCCTGGACTGGAGCTGCCCGCCGGCAGGCTCCGGATGTCAGGCCGTGTCTGAACGGCCGGGTGCGGCGGCACCTGTGCTGGGGTAGAGGCCGGTTGCTAGTCCGGAATCCGGACCTGGTCGTCTTCGAAGCGGATCCGGTCCGCCTCGGCCGGATCCGCCGCGATGGCCGGGAGGTTGGTCAGGGTCAGGGCCGGCGCACCCGGGCCGCGCGGGACGGTACGCACCACCTGGCTCGGTGGCAGCTCGGTGCCGTTGCTCAGGTGGTCATAGACCAGGTCCAGGGCCTGGAAGTAGTAGTGGTGCAGGGGAATGTAGCGTTCATTGAAGCCGGGGAAGCCATTGAGCACATCCAGGTGCTGGGCGTTGAGCACCTCGATGTAGCGCAGGCCGCTGGCATCGCCTTCCTTGCGCTGATTGAGGCCAAAATAGGGCCGCGAGGTGTGATTGATCGGCAGGATGGCGTCGGCCCGGCCGGTCACGAAGATCGCGGGTTTGCCCTGCAAATCACCACTGGCGCGGACCGCCTCGATGCCCCGGGCAATCCGTTGCGCCCGCTCGATGTCCTGCGGCGATGCCAGGGCGTCCCCGGTGACCGGGTCCTTGCCCTCGGCCAGACCCCGCAGGCACAGAAGGGCGTCCAGGCCATAGTCCTGCAGGCCACTGCTGGGTGAGGTGCTGACCGCCAGGTTGGTGGCCACGCCGGCCGCCTCGTCAAACACCAGGTTGACGCCGGCGCTGGGGGGAATGCCGTTGCTGGTGGAGAACAGGCGCGCCTCGGCAGCGTCACTCAGTGGCACCACCTCACCGCCGGCGCCGGTTGCCGCCAGGCTCAGGCCACAGGTCCGGTCCTCGACACCAAAGCGGCCATAGGCATTGGCGTAGGTCATGCTGATGCTCTGGGACACCGCCAGGCCGAAGTGGATCGGCGCCAGTGGCCGCTGCTCCGGCGCGATGGCGAAATCCTCCTCCAGGATACGCAGCGCTTCGGTGGCCTGGGCGTCCAGGTCGGCGCCGGCGACCAGATTCTTGGCCAGCAGGGCACTGCAGATGTTCTGGTCAATGCCGGCCGGGTTGAAGACGCCGTTGAAAGGCGCAGTGCTCAGGGCCGGTGCCCGGTTGGCGCAACCCTGATAGACCGCAATGGCGGTGGTGTAGTCCAGCAGGCTGCGGCTGTGCTCGGTGATCACCGGGCCGCTGCCCTGGCGGATGGTGAAACTGCGATCCACCGCCGGATTGACGTTGGGCTCGGACACCGCAACACCGTCGATCAGGCCGGCGCGGTCCTGCTCCGCCGCCCGCACAGAGGCACCACCGCCGTTGGACACGCTGGAAGCGATCACCAGGGTGTTGTCGGGGGTGACGGTAACAAGGCGTTTACCATTGCGGAATTCCTCACCGAAGGTCTGATTGAGGACGTAGAACCCGAACTGGATCGACTGCAGTACGTGAGTGCCCCAGTCCGCCTCCGGGTTGGCTTCCGAGTGGGCATGCTTGTAGGCGAAGCGGTCCGGGTACTGGCCGGTGAAGGCGGCACGCTCCACATCGCTGAGATCGGCGCGGAACTGCACGTCGGCATTCGCGTCTGTGGTCAGCCGGCCATCGATACGCTGGGCGGCGTTGGTCTCCAGGTTGTGGGAGCCGGTGCCGGTGCCCTTGTCGGTGTAGACCACGGCACAGCCTTTCTTCAGGCCCCACTCGCCTGCAGTCCCTATGGCACCGTAGATGCCACGGGAGCCGGAAGAGGGCGCGGTCACCATGCAGGCGGCGTCAGGATCGAAACTGTCGGGCACCTGCACCATGACGGTCACCGGCACCTTGCTGCCAGGCACCCGCATGAAGGCCAGGGTTTCCTCCCCCGGAATCCGGCCTTCCGGGTCGCTGGCGTCCACGGCCGGGCCGAACAGGCTGCCGTAGCCGCCACCCGGGACGGTATCCACCAGTGCCCGGTAATTGGTATGGATGGCCAGGGTGCGCAGCTCATCGGCGGTGGGGTTGAGGGCATCGGCGAAGGTGGGGGCGGTGCTGCTGCCCAGGCCGCTGGCACCAAGACCGGCGGTGAGCAGGTCATTGTCGCCACGGTAGGAGGTGGTCTGGATATCGCCGGCGATGAACGGCGGGAGCTGGTTGAATTTGGGGTTGTCTTTACAGCCGCTCAGGCTCAGTGCCAGGAGCGCCCCCGCAGGAATTGCGAGAAAGGCTCGGATCTTCATGTTGGATTCCTTCCAGTCATTGTTATTGTTCGCGAGTGTCCAATGCCGACCGCAACACGACCCGGACCTCTGGCCAAATCCCTATGCCGATCCTGTGCCAAGTTTTAAAACCTATTTGATACAAAGACTTAACGTTGGAAAAAACAAACGCCCATTATCGATTCCGGAAAACCGGACAGCCTCAGAGCCCGAACTGGGCCCGATCGGACGGCTCGACACCGCGAGGCGCGCATGCCTGGGTGGTGGTGAAGGGAGTGTCCGGAAAACGGGACGCTGTCCTGTAATCCGGACAAAGTGTGCAGTTCGGGCCGCCGCCGGCGGCCGTTGCGCCGCCGGACTGCCGGGGGGTCAGTCGTTGACGAGGTGGACGTCCATGGTGATATCCGGCTTGAGGGCCTTGGACACCGGACAGTTCACCTTGGCGGTGTTGGCGGCTTCCAGCAACGCCACTTCATCGGCACCGGGCACCTTGGCATGGACATCGAAGTGGATGGCGGAGATCTCGAAGCCGCCTTCCACTTCCGTCAGCTCCACCTCGGCCTTGGTGTCGATGCTGTCCGGTACGTAGTCCGACTCCCCCAGCACCATCGACAGGGCCATGGAGAAACAGCCGGCATGGGCCACACCCAGCAACTCCTCCGGGTTGGTCCCCTTGCCGTCCTCGAAGCGGGTACGGAACGAATAGGCCTGGTCGGAGAGCACACCACTCTCGGTGGACACCGTGCCCTTACCGTCCTTGAGGCTGCCTTCCCAGTGTGCGCTAGCTTTGCGTTTCATAGCTCCTCCTTCGGTTGCAGTGGACCAACCGGGATGCACTGGACTGCGTGACTCAGCGATCGCCGGCCAGCCGTTGGCGAATGGCGGCGACCAGCTGGTTGACTGCTTCCCGGGCCTCACCATCGTGTTGTAACCGGAAACTCTCCCGGTAGGATTCCAGCCGGCCGTCCGGCTCCGTGGAGCGGCGATCCAGGTACTCGCAGGCGGCCAGGTGGGCCTTGATCTCGGCGTCGATCACCCGGCCCAACAGCAGGTCCACCTGCTCGTCGAAGAATGGCCTCAGCCTGTTGACACGGGCACGGGCGTCGAGGGCCGCGTTGCGGGCAGACAACCGGCTGTCCGCCGTACTCTCGCCGTTCTCCACTGCCCGCAGGAAGTTGCCCACCCTCTCGTGCAGGGTCCAGGCCGCCTCCCAGACCGACTCCCAGACCGGGTACTGCCGGCGGAAGCGCTCCTCTTCGAGCCCGGAGGCTGCCCCGGCGGTGCCCTCGGACGCCGGTCCGCGCATGCGGAGTTCGTCGAGCTCGTGCCAGAGCCCGTCCAGGCGATGTCGCAGGGTCTCCTGCTCGGCCCGCAGCTGCTGGCGCAGCCGGGCAACCACCATCACCGCCAGCAGGGCGGCCAATAGCAGGCCCGCGATTAATGCCGGCAGCGGATGGGTCGCCAGCAACGCCAGTGCGGACTCCAGATCCATGGCCTGTCCTCGATCGCTCACAAAACAACCAATTCAGTGTGCCACAGCTGCGGGAGGACAAACAGCCGGGTTGCCGACGAGGGTGCAGACGATGGTCCCGGCGCCGGCATCGACCGGGCTATAATGACCCTGCCGGTGGCCATGGCGGCCGCCTGGCCTTGTCTTCCGTCACCAGCGAGTACGCCATGACCCCGGGCATCAAAGTCGCCGTCAGCGCCGGCATTGCGCACCAGATTCACCAATACAGCCACGACCCCAAGGCCGAGTCCTATGGCGCCGAAGCCGCCGAAAAACTGGGACTGCCGCCGCAGCGGGTGTTCAAGACGCTGGTGCTGGCCCTGGACACCGGCGAGCTGGTGGTGGCGGTCGTGCCGGTATCCGGCATGGTCATTTTCAAGGCCCTGGCCTGGGCCGCCGGCGCCAAGAAAGCCGCTATGGCCGAAGCCGGGGCGGTGAGCCGCAGTACCGGTTACGTTCTGGGTGGCGTCAGCCCCCTGGGCCAGAAAAAAGCCCTTCGCACGTTTATCGACGAATCCGCGCAGGGGTTCGACAGCATCTTCGTCAGCGCCGGCAGGCGAGGCCTGGAGATCGAGCTGGCCGCCGCTGACCTGGCGGCCCTGTGCCGGGGCTCGTTTGCCGCCATCGCCCAGGACTGAGCCGGGCCCTGCATCCGCCCCGGACCGGACACCGTATGTCCTGGCAGAACCCGAACCTGACCGGAGAGGCCTTGTGACTACCCTGACCCGACTGATCCGTACCAGTGTTGCCGGCCTCCTCGGCCTGGTGCTGGCGGGCTGTGCCACTCACATCAACGAGCCGGAGCGGATTCCGGAGCTGGCGGAGACCGACTTCCAGGTCCGCGAGGGGGTTACCTATTCCCCGCCCCGGTGGCCCCAGGCCCTGCAGGCCGATCTCTACCTGCCCCAGGTGGAGACGCCGGCGCCGGCGGTCTTGATGGTGCATGGTGGCGGCTGGGAGCGGCGCTCCAGGGAGGACATGACCTGGCTGGCGGAAGCCCTGGCCGGCCACGGTTTCATGGTGATGAACATCGATTACCGGTTCGCGCCGGAATTCACCTTTCCGGCCCAGCTCCACGACCTCCAGGTGGCCATGGGCTGGCTAAGGGATCACGCCGGCGAGCTGAACCTGGACCCGGACCGCATCGGCGCCTTCGGATTCTCCTCCGGCGCTCACCTGGTGGCCCTGCTGGCCACAGTGGCCAGCAGCGACAGTGAACTCAACGAGCCCCATGGCGGCCCCCATACCCGCCCAGGCGCGGTGGTGGCCGGCGGCCTGCCGGCGGACCTGGTGGCCTTCGGCTCCGGCAAGCTGATCCGGCAATTTCTCGGCGGCAATCTGGAGCAGATGCCCGAGACCTACCGGGCGGCCTCACCCATCACCCACGTCACCGCCAACAGCCCGCCCTTCTTCCTGTTCCACGGTGGCCTGGATGGCCTGGTGCCGGAATCCCAGGCCCGGAATTTCCGTGCCAGGCTGGCCGAGCACGGTGTCGAGAACCAGCTCTACATCATGCACCTGCGGGGCCACATCCTCAGTTTTGCCAGCGCCGGAACCGTGATGGACGAGGCCATGGCGTTCCTGGACCAGCATCTGGAGGGCCCCTAGCCGTCTGCTAGAGCGTCAGAAACGGGGCCAGTGCCAACCCCAGGATCAGCACGATGGCCAGGCAGGTGGCCAGCATGGTGACCGGCCGCCGGCGCCAGCGCTGCCAGTGGCCGCCCGCCTCGCCCCGGCGGACGGCCTCTTCATAGGCAGCGCGCTGGCGGGCCTGGCGCTCGGCCTGGTAGGCGGCCAGCAGGTTGCGGGCGCGCTCGGCCTCGTCGGCGTCATGCACCCAGAAGCCGCCCATGCTGATGCCCCAGCGGCTGACCGGGGTTTCGTAATAGGGCACGTCGTGCTCTTCGAACAGGGCCCGGATCTCGTCGGCCTCGTCGTCGGGGACATGGCGCAGGTTCATCAGGTGGTGGGGCATGGCAGTGCTTCTTCCAGTGGGACAGGTCCCCAGTCTAGCACTGCCGGCCTTGGCGGCTGCAGGGCCAATCAGGTTACACTTCGACCATGACTGACCACCCGGACACGCCATGACCGATCCGCTGCTGACGCTGCTGGACATCGACGCACAGGTCCGTCGGGACCAGGACCAGACGCCGGCTTTCCTGCATCGTCGCGACCGTCGTTTCGCCATCGCCTGCCATGAACGCGGCGAAACGCCCGGGCTCCGGGCCTGGCTGGACCACCTGGCCGGCCTGAGTGACACCGCCGTGCCCCCGGCCCGGCGGCAGCGGCAACCGGATCCTCGCCTGCAGCCCTGGCGCCGCCTGACCGTAACCTGGTGTCTGGCCGGCGCTGTCCTGGGCGTCACCGCCATGCTGGGGCTGCTGTTCTACGACGGCAGCCAGCAGATCAACGTCACCGTTATCCTTGCCTTTATCGCCCTCCAACTCCTGCTGGCACTGCTGACCAGCGGATTCGCGCTGGCCAACCGCCAACCCTGGGGCCGGCTGCTTGAAGCCCTGCTGGGCAAATGGCGGCAGCGCTCCGGCCAGCAGAGTCCGCCTCCGATACTGCGCCAGCTCCAGCCCCAGCTGGCGGCCCGGGTGGCGCACCTGGGGGGGCTGGTGTTCGCCGTCAGCGCCTGGCTGACGCTGCTGGTGCTGGTGGTCATCCAGGACCTGGCCTTTGGCTGGAGCACCACCCTGGATACCGCAGCCGCCAGCTATCATCGCCTGATCCTGACCCTCGCCACCCCCTGGCAGGCACTCTGGCCGGCGGCCGTGCCCAGCCTGGAGCTGGTCACCGAGTCCCGCTTCTTCCGCCTGGGCGGTGCCGGGGCCGACGCCGGCCGCTGGGGTGACTGGTGGCCTTTTGTCGCCATGGCCTGGCTGTTCTACGCGGTGCTGCCGCGGCTACTGTTGCTGGCCCTCGCCACCGGCCACCTGCGCTGGCGCGTCCGGCGCCTGTTGCAGCGCCACCCCGGGGTGCTGGCGCTGCAGTACCGGATGGAAACCCCGGCCCTGGAAGTGGGCACCGGTGCCGCCGACAGCCACCACCAGCCCGACCTGGGCCAGGGCCAGTCGCTGGCGGACTGGCCGGAACAGTGCCACGCCCTGGTGCGCTGGGCCGGCGCCGGGGAACCCGGACAGGCGCGCCTGCTGCTGACTGCCGGCGAGGCGCCCCTGGTGGACGCCGGCGGCGCCCTGTCCCTGGCGCAGGACCGGCAGGCCCTGGCGCGGGTCGGGAGCGCGCTGCCCGAGACCGGCGGTGGTGTGCTGGTGCTGAGCCGGGCCTGGGAGCCGCCCACCGCCGAACTGGCGGATTTTCTTCAGGACGCCCGCCAGCTCTGGCCCGAACGCTGCCGGATCACGCTGGTGCCGGTGCTGGAAGACCTCGCCGCACGACCTCCCGGCCATCAGCTGGCGCAGTGGCAACGCTTTGTCGAGCGCCATCCGGCACTGCGACTGCAGACCAGCCACCCCCACGAGTGGCTCAATCCGCCGACGCAGGCTGCCGCCAGGGTAGCCACCGCCGGCTATCCGGAGGGCGGAGCATGACCACAGCGCCCGTGTTTGCGGTGGTGGGGCACCCCAACAAGGGCAAGTCCAGCGTGGTGGCGACCCTGTCCCAGAACGATCGCATTGCCATCGCCCTCGAACCGGGCACCACCCGCGACCGCCAGCCCTATCCGCTGACGGTGGATGGCGGGGTGCTCTACACCCTGGTGGATACCCCCGGTTTCCAGCGCCCGCGGCGTGTGCTGCAGTGGCTGGAGGCCCACAGCCTGGATGCCGCGGACCGGCCGGAGACAGTGGCGGCCTTCGTTCACCAGCACCGGGACGACCCCCGCTTTCACGACGAATGCGAGCTGCTGGCGCCGCTGCTGGAGGGCGCCGGCATCATCTACGTGGTGGACGGCTCGGTGCCCTACAGCGCCGAGCACGAGGCCGAGATGACCATCCTGCGCTGGACCGGCCGCCCCAGCCTGGCACTGGTGAACAGTATCGGCGATCAGGATTACGGCGACAGTTGGCAGGCCGCACTGGGCCAGTTTTTCCAGGTGGTGCGACGGTTCGACGCGGTGCGCGCTCCGTTTGATCAGCACCTGAGTCTGCTGCGGGCTTTCGGTCAGCTGGAGCCCGGCTGGGAACAGCCGCTGGCGGAGGCAGTGAGCCATCTCTCCGAGCAGCGCCGGCAACGACGGCGCGAGGCCGCCGCGCTTACCGCCCGGGCCCTGGCGGACATGCTGTCCTGGGCCGAGCAACGCACCCTGACGGTCAACCAGGCCGCCAGCCAGGGCAGCGACGATCTGGCCCGGGAGCTGCGGGAGCGCTGGTACCAGCGCCAGCGCCAGCGGGAGCAGAGCCTGCGGCTGGAGGTGGAGCATCTGTACCAGCATACCCGGCTCAACCGGCAGGAAGCGGAATTGAGCTGGCACCGGGACCACGATCTGTTCAGCGAGCGCAGCCGCAAGCTCTGGGGCGTCAGCCGCAGCTATCTGGCCACGGCGGGCTTTGGCGCCGGCGCCGCCGGTGGCGTCGGCATCGATGCCCTCACCCTGGGGCATTCGTTCGGTGCCGGGGCCCTGATTGGCGGTCTGATCGGTGCCGCCGGCAGTGTGCTCTACGGCGACCGGCTGGCGGCGTCGGCGCTGAATATCAGCGGCTGGAACCAGGGTCTGCAGACCGCCCGCTTCGGGCCGGTGCAGGACAGCCAGTTCGGCTACGTCATCCTGGGCCGGGCGGTCGACCACTGGTGGCGGGTGGCCCATCGCAACCACGCCGGCCGGGAGCCCCTGGACCTGCAGCCCACCGATACCCACTGGCTGGAACGCCTGGACCGCAGCCACCGCAGCGAACTCCAGCGGGCCTTCGAGCAGTGCCGCAAGGGCCGGCCCATGGACCGGGAACAGCATCAACGCATGGTGGATGCCATCGAGGCGGCGTTTGCCGCCTATGACCATTGGCGGTTGAATCCGACCTGACAGGGATGTTTATACTGTAATACTGGTAACCACACAGTGAGGAAGGTCATGAAAATCGTCAGAGTCGAAGACATCATGGGTACCGAACGGGAAGTCGAGGGCCCGGGCTGGACCAGCCGCCGCTTGTTGTTGAAGAAGGACGGCATGGGTTTCTCCTTTCACGAGACCATCATCCCCGCCGGGGCCGAGTTGCACCTGTGGTACAAGTATCACCTGGAAGCGGTCTATTGCGTGGCCGGTAACGGCACCATTACCGACCTGGACACGGACGAGACCCACGAGATCAAGGACGGTACCCTCTACGCCCTCGACAAGAACGATCGCCATATCCTCAAGGGCGGTACCGAGGATATGCGCCTGATCTGCGCCTTCAATCCCCCTGTCACCGGCCGTGAGACCCACGACGCCGACGGCGCCTACAACCTGGTGGAAGAAGAGTAACGCACCACGCTGGCTTCGACAGCGTGACGGAGACAGACCGGCAGCCTGTCGGCACCGCAAGACTTTTGCTGGTAGCCACCCTGCTGTGGCTGACCGGACTGTATCTCCGTGTTCCCATTCTGGTGGCGCCTGCCCTGGCGCCCTTCATTGCCGACGACCTGGCCCTGTCACAGGCGCTGACCGGCGCCCTGACCGCCTTGCCGGTACTGATGCTGGCGGTGGGCGCCATGCCCGGATCGCTGCTGATTTCCCGCCTCGGGCCCCGCCATACCCTGGCTCTGGCCCTGTTCCTGGCCGCCGCCGGCTCCGCCGCCCGCGCCCTGGCGCCCGATGTGGGTCTGTTGCTGCTGACCACGGCGGTTATGGGGCTGGGGGTGGCCATGATGCAGCCGGCGCTACCGGCGCTTTTGCCCCGCTGGCTGGAGCCCCGGCATCTGGCGCTGGGCTCGGCAGTCTACATGAACGGCATGCTGATGGGGGAGTTCGTTGGCGCCGGCCTGACCCTGCCGCTGATGATGCCGCAGCTGGACAACAGCTGGCGGCTGACCCTGCTGGCCTGGTCGGTGCCGGCACTGGTGATCGTGGCATTGCTCTACCTGCCCATCCGCCAGCGCCGGGGACCGGTGGAGCGTCCGGCCTGGATACCGGACTGGCGCAATCCCCTGACCCTGAAGCTAGGGCTGCTGCTGGGCGCCTCGGGCTCGCTGTTCTTTGGCGTCAACGCCTACCTGGGCAGCCTGCTGGAACAGCGGGGGGAACTGGCCCGGCTCGACAGCGCGCTGTTTTTCTTCAATATCGCCCAGGTGGCAGCCTCCCTGGTGATGCTGGCCATGGCACGGCACTGGGTGGGCCGCCGCAAGCCGGTCGTGGTATCGGCGGCGGTGAGCCTGGTGGCGGTGGCGGGCATGATCCTGACCAGCGGCTGGCCCAGCATCGCGTTGGCGGTGCTGATGAGCTTCTCCGCCGGCATCATGCTGATCCTGCTGGTGGCACTGCCGCCCCTGCTGGCCGGTGACGGCGATGCCGGACGGCTGGCGGCGGGCAACTTCACCGTCGGCTACACCCTGTCCTTTGCCCTGCCGATGCTCGGCGGACTGCTGGCGGACCTGGCCGGTGATATCCGGCTGGCACTGGCGGTGCTGCTGGGTTACGGCCTGCTGGTGCTGCCGGTGGCGATGAGTCTGGATCTGCGCCGGCCGGAATGAAAAACGCCCGGCAAGGGCCGGGCGTCCGGGGTTACTGCAGGCGCTCGCCTCAGACGTAGTAGTCTTTCAGCGGCGGGAAGCCATTGAATTCCACCGCACTGTAGGTGGTGGTGTAGGCACCGGTGGACAGCCAGTAGAGGCGGTCACCGATGGCCAGGTTCAGCGGCAGGCCGTACTTGTAGTGCTCGTACATGATGTCGGCACTGTCACAGGTGGGGCCGGCGATAACCACTTCCTCGTGCTCGCCCTGCTTCTCGGTGTAGATCGGGAACTTGATGGACTCGTCCAGGGTCTCGATCAGGCCGGAGAACTTGCCCACGTCGGTGAACACCCAGCGGTGCAGGGCGGTGCGGGATTTACGGGAAATCAGCACGACCTCGCTCACCAGGATACCGGCGTTGGAAATCAGCGAGCGGCCGGGCTCGATGATGATCTCGGGGAAGTCGTCACCGAAATCCTCCCGGATGAAACGCTCGATCTCCTCGGCGTAGGTCTTCAGGTCGTTGGTGCGGTTGATGTAGTTGGCCGGAAAGCCACCCCCCATGTTGATCATCTTCAGTTCGATGCCGTCTTCTTCCTTCAGACGCTCGAAAATGACCTTGACCTTGCCCAAGGCGGCGTCCCAGGCGCCGATTTCCCGCTGCTGGGAACCCACATGGAAAGACACACCGTAGGGTACAAGACCCAGGTCCCGGGCCAGGATCAGCAGGTCCATAGCCATGTCGGTCTGGCAGCCGAACTTGCGTGACAGCGGCCAGTCGGCGGTCAGGGTGCCTTCGGTCAGGATCCGCACGTAAACCTTGGAGCCCGGCGCCGCCTTGGCGATGTTGCGCAGGTCGGCTTCGGAATCGGTGGCGTACAGACGCACGCCCTTCTCGTAGAAGGTGCGGATGTCGCGGCTCTTCTTGATGGTATTGCCATAGCTGATGCGGTCGGGGGAAACGCCGTGCTTCATGACCTTTTCCAGCTCATAGACCGAGGCGATGTCGAAGTTGGACCCCTTGTCCCTCAGCATGGTCAGGATTTCCGGTGCCGGGTTGGCCTTCACCGCGTAGTAGACGCTGGCGTACGGAAAACCTTCGATCAGCTCGTCGTACTGACGGCTGATGGTCGCGGTATCAATCACCACAAAGGGCGTTTCCTTGGTATCAGCCAGGGCCTTGATGCGGCTGAAAGTCTCGGAATCGTAGTAGTCACTGATCTGGATCGCGGTTTGGTCGGTCATGGGCTTGTGTCTTTCCTCCAACGGGAATCAGCCGGCGCACGGAATCGCCCCGGCCACGGGGTGGCGGAGCAAAATGGTCGCCGAATGTAGGGCGTTTCCGGCCCGGGCTCTATGCGCATTTTTACCCATAGGGGCGGGTCATTGCTCAGGCCATAAACGACACCCTAGACCGATTTGGCGATTTTGGCTAGACCGCGATCGGCCAGGGCGGCGTCGGATCCAGCGGGGTGTGGGGATCCTTCGGCGTGGAGGCCCGGCTCAGGTGATCGAGGATGGCCTGCTTGAGGGCGCCGCCCTGGTTCAGGCCCTGGTTGCCGAACAGCCGGTTGAACTCCAGCAGATAGGGCATGCCCGCCAACATGGCGATGTCGAAACCGGCATGATCCACCCCCAGGTCCCTGGCCACCCTCAGCGCCAGTTCGGTAGCGACCGCCGGCACCGGGGAGTGGTCGACACGGCCGCCGCGGGCCACATTGTTGTAGAAGCCCTGCTCGGCCTGATGACGCCAGTAGGCGGTCACCACCCGGTCGCCCACGATCACCACCCGGATATCCCGGTCGATGGGCAGGTATTCCTGGGCGTAGAGCACGTCCGCGGACTCGCAGTAGCGTTTCCAGCCGGCACGGTCCTCGATCAGCCAGACACCCTCGCCCATGCTGGCCCGGGGCCGCTTGGCCACGAACGGCAGCGGCATGGCATCCCACACCAGCTCCCGCTCCCGGGGGCCGTTGGCCTCGATCATGGTCCAGGGCGTGTTTAACGGCGCCACCGCCTGGAAGGCCCGGGTCATCTCGATCTTGTCATGGCCGATGCGATAGCTGGCTTCGCTGGGAAACACCCGGCACTTGAGGCCGTGGACCAGGGCGTTGAGCTGCCAGTACTCGGGGAAAAGCACCCAGTCGGCGGCACGAAGCTCGTCCTTGTGGCGGAGGAAGTGGTCGGGCTTGATGACCTGGGTATCGGGGAAGCCGAGGGTCCGAAACACATCAAAAGATATCAGACGCATGATGTTCAAAAACTGACCAGAGGGGGAGACCGGCGCATTGTAGTGTGGCGCCGGATTTTGGCAAGCGTTTTCAGCGCCCCTGGCAGACCCGCAACAGCGCTGTTCAGTAGCCCTGCTTCTTGGTGCCGGCGCGGGCCTCGGCGCTGACCGGATCCTCCGGCCAGGGGTGCTTGGGATAGCGGCCCCGCATGTCCTTGCGCACCTCGGGGTAGGCATTGCGCCAGAAGCTGGCCAGATCCGAGGTGACCGCCAGCGGACGTCCCGCCGGCGACAGCAGGTGCAGCACCACCGGGTGCTCACCACGGATAATGCGGGGCGTAGCCGTCCAGCCAAAGAAGGCCTGCAGTTTGGCGGCGGCCACCGGTCCGGTGTCGGCGGTGTAGTCCAGCGTCACCCGCTGACCGGTGGCGATGGTCAGGTGGCTGGGCGCCAGCTGCTCAAGGCGTTGCTGCCGGGGATAGTCCAGCAGGCTGCTGAGCGCGGCGGTCAGATCCAGGCGCTGGACCTGGGCCCAGCGGGTCAGGCCCGCCAGGTAGGGCGCCAGCCATTGCTCCAGGGTGGCCAGCAGCTCCGCGTCGCTGACTGTGGGCCAGTCTTCGGGCTGGTAGCGCCGCAGCAGCTCGACCCGGGCGCACCACTGGCGAGCGGCGTCGGTCCAGGGCAGACAGGACAGGCCATGGCCCCGGACCACCGCCAGCAGGGCCGCCTCCACCTGCTCTGCCGGCGGCTCCGGCAGCGGCGTTTCCGCCAGCACCAGCGCCCCCAGGCGTTGCTGGCGCTTCGCCACCACCCGGCCTCGGCTGTCATCCCAGTCGGCAGTGTCCTCCAGTCGGATGTGACCGGCCAGATCTTCCTTCAGAGTGGCCGGATCCAGGGCGGCCGCCAGGTAGATGCGGGCCTCCCTGGCCTGGCCATCCAAATCCGCCGCCACGATCCATTCCTCGCGCGCCAGCGGGTCGTCGTTGCGCAGGGCCGCGCCCCGGCCATTGCTGAGCTGGTAGCGGGCCTCACCGCCGGGGCGGCGCCGGCCGATGCGATCGGGATAGGCGAGGGCCACCAGGCGGCCCACTGCTTCACCGGGATTGCCCGCAACGTCGCGCGCGCCCGCCGGATGCAGCCTGCGGGCCGCCTGCCTGAGCTGGTGCAAACGGGGGTCGGTCTCAGCGCGGCCCCGGGCCCGGCGCAGATGCTCCACTCTGGCCACCAGGTCGGCGCCGGCGCCGGGCCCCAGCAGGTCCCGCTCCTCCAGCAGTGCCGCCAGTTCCGCCGCCAGCACAGGCCAGCCCATGGCGCCACCGCGCAGCACCATGTGGGCGAGGCGGGGATGGCAGCCCAGTTCGGCCGCCGCGCGGCCATGATCGGTGATGGCGCCGTCGCCATCCAGCAGGTCAAGCCACTGCAGGGAGCTCACCGCCTGCCGCCAGTGGCCCGGCGGGGGCGGGTCGATCCAGTCCAGGTCATCGGGATTGCGGGCACCCCAACGGGCCAGCTCCAGCGCCACCGGTGCCAGGTCGGCGTTACGGATCTCGGGCTCGTCGTAGTCCGCCAGCGCCGCCTGCTCGCTGTCGCTCCAGAGCCGGTAACAGATTCCAGGGCCGGTGCGCCCGGCGCGTCCCTTACGCTGCTCGGCACCAGCTTTCGATACCGGGCTGGTGACCAGACGGGACATGCCGCTGTTGGCATCGAAGCGGGCACGGCGGGCCAGGCCGCTGTCGATCACCACCGTAACGCCTTCGATGGTGAGGCTGGTCTCGGCGATGGCAGTGGCCAGTACCAGCTTGCGTTCACCGGCGGCGGCCGGAGCGATGGCTCGGTCCTGGGCCTCGGGGCCGAGATTGCCGTACAGAGGGCTGACCCGGACATCGCTGGCCAGCCGGCCCTGAAGGGCCCGCTCCAGCCGGCGAATCTCGGAAACCCCGGGCAGGAACACCAGCATGGAGCCGGCCTGCGCCGCCAAGGCTTCGGTGATGACCCGCACCAGCTGGTCTTCCAGTCGCTCCTGCCGGCCCGGTGGGCGGTAATTCACGGTGACCGGATAGGCCCGGCCCTCACTGGTCAGTACCGGCACCTCTCCCAGTATCCTGGCCAGCGGGCTGGTGTCCAGAGTGGCGGACATCACCAGCAGACGCAGGTCCGGCCGCAGCGCCTGCTGGGATTCCCGCACCAGCGCCAGGCCCAGGTCCGCCTGCAGGGAGCGCTCATGGAACTCGTCGAAGAACACGGCGCCATAGGCCTCGAGCGCCGGGTCCTGCTGGATCAAACGTGTCAGTATGCCCTCGGTCACCACCTCGATCCGAGTTGCCGCCGAGATGCGGCTGTCAAGCCGGGTCCGGTAGCCCACGGTCTGACCCGGCTCCTCGGCCATGGCCCTGGCCATGAAGCGGGCGGCGGAGCGGGCGGCCAGACGCCGGGGCTCCAGCATCAGCAGCTTGCGACCGGCGAGCCAGGGCTCGGCCAGCAGCGCCGGCGGTACCCGGGTGGTCTTGCCGGCACCGGGTGGCGCTTGCAGCAGTGCGGTGGATTGAGACCGCAGGGTCTGGCTCAACGCCGGTAACAGGGCATCAATGGGCAGCCCTTGCAAGACAGGCTCAGCCATGGCGCCGCCAGCTTTCCGGTCGTGGCACCAGGGCGGCAAACATCAGTCCCCAGGCCAGGGCCAGCACACCAATCCAGAAGGCGGTGTCCAGGCTGCCGCCCTGGCCGATCCACTGCTTTGCCAGCCAGGGTCCTGCCATCTGCGCCAGGCCATAGAGTGCGATCAGGGCGGCCGACAGGCGTGGCCCCTGGTGCGGATGCAGGGCACGGCCCAGGCGCTGGGTCAGCAATACGGTGCCCACGAAGGTGCCGCCAACCAGGGCCGCACACAGTACCAGCCCCAGGGTCGGGGGTAGGGTCACCGCTGCCAGCGCTCCCAGCAATTGCACCAGGTAGTTGGCGCAGAGCGCCAGGCGGTCGCCCAGGCGGGCGCCGATGGTGTTCCATAGCCAGACCGAGGGTATGGTGGCCAGGGCCACCACCAGCCAGGAGCCGTCCACCAGCCAGGCCCCCGGTTTGAGCTGGGTCTGCGCCAGTAGCGGCAGGAAGGTCATGGGCAGGATGTAACCCAGGCCGGCACTGGCATAGGATGCGAACAGCGCCAGGCTGGCGCGATCCACCAGGCGGCCGCGGGCCGGCGGGAGTTCGCGGTGATCCCGGCTGACCGCCGGTGCCGCCAGCAACAGCAACTGGCGGCATGCCCACCAGGACAGCGGCACGGACAGCAGCGCCGCGGGCCACCAACGATCCGGGCCGGTCAGCCCGTCGGTGGACGCCACCAGGGTGGCGGACAGCAGCAGGCCGCCACCGACCCCCAGGTACACCAGGCCACTGGCGCTGGCTCGATTGCGCAGTGCCAGCCATTCCAGAATCAGTGCCGGCGCCTGCACGAACACCACGCCGTTGGCGACGCCGTTGAGCCAGCGCAGGGTCGAGAGCAGGGTGACATCTCCGGCCTGGGTCTGGGCCAGGGTGGTGAGGGCATGCACCACCAGGGCCAGGGGAAGCAATCTGCGGATGTGGTCAACCCGGTGCCAGCGGACCGCCAGCAACGCGCCCATCAGGTAACCCAGGTAATTCCAGGTGGCCACCGCCGCGCCCTGACCGGTGTCCAGTTGGCCATCCTGGACCAGATAGGGCAGCAGCGGGGTGTAGTAGAAGCGGCCAAGACCGTGTACCACCAGCAACAAGGTAGCGCCTGCCAGCAAAACACTGGCCAGTTGTCGGCGGCTGACGTCAGCCGGCTGGGGTATCGGCATGGAGCGGTATCCGGGTGGTCTTGGGAATCCGCAGTCTAGAAGGTCGTGGGGAAACTGGAAAGTCGACCATCCTTCCGGTCAGTGCATCAGCCAGCGCCCAGTTTTCGCTGGTAGGCCCACTGGTAGATGCGCTCGTAGGCTTCGGCAATCTGCTCCGGGGAGTGGGGTGGCTGGATCACCGCCGCCAGCTCGCCGTCGGGATTGATCAGCGCCAGGTGGGCACTGTGGTCCACCAGCACCATGCCAGCCTCCGGCTCGCGATGGACAAACACGCCGTTCAGGCTCTTGGCGAGGGCACGCAGGCCGTCCATATCGCCAGTCAGGCCGCGGAAGTTGTCGCCAAAGAAGGTCAGATAGCTTTCCAGACGCTCCGGGGTGTCCCGCTCCGGATCGGTGGAAATCAGCAGGAACTCCGGTTCCGGCAGCTGTGCGTCCAGCAGGGCATCGGCGCGCTTGAGCAGGGCCATGGTGGCGGGGCAGACATCAGGGCAGTTGGTATAGCCCAGGAAGGCCACCGTCCAGCGGCCTTTCAGGTCGGCGGCGCTGCGGGGTTCACCGGTCTCCCCCTGCAGCTGGAAATCCGCCACCGGCCTTGGCTGCTCATAGACATAGGTGTTCAGTTCAGTGAGCTCCGGCGCCGGCTCAGGCACCGGTGCCCCCACCTGCAGGACCTGACGGCCGATCACCACGCCAAACACCAGCCCCACCACCAGCAGAAGGATGATCAATGTACGGCGGATGGCGGGACTCATGGTATTCAGGCTCCGGTGCGGTTCAGCTGAAGAAGATGAAATGATCCACCAGCAGCACCACGAACAGTGCCATCAGGTAGGTGATCGAATACTTGAAGGTGGCCAGCGCCACCCTGCGGTCATCGCCGCGGAGCAGCCGCACGGAATACTGCAGGAAGCGCAGCCCCAGCACCAGTGAACCGGCCAGGTAGATGGGCCCGGACATGCCGGTGACAAAGGGCATCAGGCTGGCGGCCAGCAGCATCAGGGTATAGAGCAGGATGTGCAGCTCGGTATAGCGGTTGCCGTGGGTCACCGGCAGCATGGGAATGCCGGCCTGGGCGTATTCCTCCTTGCGATGGATGGCCAGCGCCCAGAAGTGCGGCGGGGTCCAGGCAAAGATGATCAGCACCAGCAGCAGGGCGTGGCCGTCCACCTGGCCGGTGACGGCTGTCCAGCCCAACAGCGGTGGCATGGCGCCGGCCAGACCGCCGATGACGATATTCTGGGGCGTGGCGCGCTTGAGAAACAGGGTGTAGACCCCGGCGTAACCCACCAGCGACGCCAGGGTCAGCCAGGCGGTGAGGGCGTTGACCTGCCACACCAGTACCAGCATGCCCGCCAGCGCCAGGGCGGTGGCGAACACCAGGGCATCCAGCGGGCTGATGCGGCCGGTGGCCACCGGCCGTTTGCGGGTCCGGGCCATGACGGTGTCGATCTTCTGGTCCACCACGTGATTGATCACCGCGGCGGCGCCGGCCAGCAGGGCGATACCCAGGTTACCGAACACCAGCACCGTCCAGGACGGCACGCCCGGCCGCGCCAGCAGCATGCCGATCACCGCTGTCAGCATCATCAGGGCCACCACCCGGGGCTTGGTGAGCTCCAGGTAATCGCGCCAGGACAGGTTCACCGGCGCGGTGGATTCCATGGACAGGGTTTTGACGTGCTCGCTCATGCTGTTGCCTCGTTCTTTATTGTTGTAGGCCGCACCTGGATGCCCAGGTGGTAGCCGTGCAGTCGCCACATCAGGTACACCAGGGTCAGCAGCAGGCCTGCACCCAGGGCATTGTGGGCCACGGCGACCGCCAGTGGCACACTCAGCAGGACATTGGCCAGGCCCAGCAGGATCTGGCCCACCAGCGCTGACGCTGCCAGGGTGATGGCGCCACCCAGCCTGGCCTGGCGACCGTGACGCCATAGTGCAGCAAACAGGGCGGCCAGGTAAACCAGCACCACCACCGCGCCAATTCGATGAGTGACGTGGATGGCGACGCGGCCTTCCGCGGCCAGCTGCCCTCCCAGGTAATTGGGACCCACCGACTGGGTGATATCGAAACCGTGGGCAAAGTCCATCTCCGGCCACCACTGGCCCTGACAGGTGGGCAGGTCGGTACAGGCCACCGCGGCGTAATTGGCGGCGGTCCAGGCGCCCAGGGCGATTTGCATCACCACCAGGGCGATACCACCGTACAGCCAGGGCCGCAGCCGGGCGACGGCGGGAATGGCCACCGGCGTCCGTTCGCTGCGCCGGCCCCAGAGTCGGAGGGTCAGTAATGTCAGAAGCGTCAGGGTGGTGAATCCCCCCAGCAGGTGGGCAGCCACCACCTGGGGCCAGAGTTTTAGGGTGACCGTCCAGGCGCCGAACGCACCCTGCAGCAATATGAACGCGGCCAGTGCCAGCGGCAGCTTGTAGGGCACGCCTTCATGGCGATGGCGAAAGCCGTAGAAGGCCAGCCCGAAAACCACCAGGCCCAGGAGGCCGGCGGCGTAACGATGAATCATCTCGGGCCAGCCCTTGGATACGTCCACTGGTGAATCGGGGAAACGGGCTTCGGCGATGGCGATACTGGCGGCGTCCTGGGGGACGGTCAGGAAGCCATAGCAGCCGGGCCAGTCGGGACAGCCCAGGCCGGCATGGACCAGCCGGGTCCAGGCGCCCAGCATGATGACCACCACCGCCAGCAGTGTCGCCAGCAGGGCCCAGCGGGCCATGACCTGGCTGCGGGGGGAACGGAAGGAGGATTCCGGATTGTAGGGGTAGCTCACAGCGATTACCTCGGCCGAACGGGCTTAACCGATCTGGGACAGCTTCAGCAGGTGTTTGAGATCCTCGAGCATAGCCTTGCCGCCATGCTCGGTGCCATAACGCATCATGATATTTCCGAACGGGTCTACCAGCAGGATCTGGGGTTGCCGGGCAGGCTCCACCCCCGCCGGCCAGTCCGCAGTCTCGCCTTCTGTCAGCTCCAGCCGCTCCATCCCGGAATATTCCTGGTCCCAGCTCTGGGCCATGTCACCGGGGAGCTGCTCCACATAGGCGGCGCGACTGACCCGGTCGGCGTTCTTGCCCAGGGCAATATTGACCTGCCGGGCCAGGTACATCAGCTCCTGGCACGCCTCGGTACAGTTTCCCGCCACCACCAGCATCAGCCATTCGGCCTCACTGACCTCCGGCCCGAAACGATGCTCCAGAGGGCTGCCGGCCGAGGTTTCAAGGTTCAGCTCGGCCACAGGTACCGGTGGTTCCACCAGTATCCCGTTATTGGAATGGCCGGTGGGATTGAGCCAGCCGGTGTAGTACATCGCGGTGGCCAGCAGAATCGGACCAAAACCCAGGACGAACAGCAGTAACGCGGTTCGGCGGCCACGACGGATCTGCTCTGGGGAGGGATGGGATTCGCTCTGTTCAGCCATGGTTGTTGTCATTTCCCGGGTTCCGATTTGCGGTAGCTGGCGATCACGGTAAGGATGACCAGCGCCAGTGCCAAAGAAAACCATTGCAGCGCGTAGCCGTAATGCGTCTGGGCCCCCATGCGGTCCGGCTGCCAGTCGGCCTGGAAGGCACCGGGTTGCGAGGGCCCCGCCAGCCGCAGAATCCGGCCTACAAGCTCCGGCTCCACGGCCCGGGCCTCGGCCACCGACAGCGCCTGGACCCGCCGCGGCCAGACCACCTCCGGCGTGGTCTCGGCCAGTACCGGCGGCTGGGGAAAACCGCTGATTCGGCCTGCCAGGGTGACCGGCTGATCCGGCGTGGGTATCGCCGGCAGGGTATCCCGGCGGGCCGGCGCTGGCAGCCAGCCCCGGTTGATCACCACCGGCGGGCCCTCGAGCGGCCGGAACAGGCTGAGCACCTCATAGCCCGGGCGACCATCCCGGGTGCGATTGTCCAGCAGCCAGTGGGTGGTCTGCGAGTAGTGGCCGATGACCTCCACCGGCTGGCCTTCCACCAGCTCGCCCGTCCCTTCAGGGTCATCGCCACCGGCCTGGCCCGCCAGCTCAGCCCAGCTCAGGCCACTGTCCTGCTGCTGCCAGCGCTCCAGCTGGGCTTCCTTGTCGCCGGCCCGGTCCAGTTGCCAGAACCCCAGGGCCAGCAGCAGCGGCAGGAAAAGCCCCGCGAGAACCAGCAGGCGCCAGTCCAAATGCCAGTGGCGTCGTATTGTCGGTAGGTGGTCCGCCATGCTCTGCTATAGTGACTCGAGACTTGGCCTACCCCGAACCGGAGTTGGAGACTGGCACATGCTGAAAGTGATTATCGTGGTCCTGATGCTGGCGGTGGTCGTCAGTCTGTTCGCCGGGCTGGTGTTCCTGATCAAGGACGGCGGTAAGACCAATCGCGTGGTCAACTCCCTGGCGGTAAGGGTCAGCCTGAGCGTTCTGCTGCTGGCGCTGATCCTGATCTCGCTCTGGCACGGCGACCTGTCACTGAACCCGACGCCCTACTGATTCCCCTCAAAACGGCTGACCGGATACAGGAGTGCTGATCCGGCCCGCATCCCAACTAGATAATGTAAACGAAGATAAACAGCCCCAGCCAGACCACATCCACGAAGTGCCAGTACCAGCTGGCCGCCTCGAAACCGAAATGACTGTCCGGCGTGAAGTGACCCTTGTAGACCCTGACCAGCATGATGATCAGCATCAGGGTGCCAAGCAGCACGTGGGCGCCGTGGAAGCCGGTCAGCATGAAGAAGGTGCTGCCGTAGATCCCGGATTCCAGGGTCAGGTTGAGGTCGCGGTATGCTTCCACATATTCCTCGCCCTGGAAGAATAGGAACGCCAGGGCCAGCACGATGGTCGCAATCATCCAGACCTTGACCTTCGCCCGGTTGTTCGCCTTGAGGGCGTGATGGGCGATGGTGATGGTCACCGAGGAAGTCACCAGCAGGATGGTGTTGAGAAGTGGCAGACCCCAAGGCCCGATGACACCCTCCGGCGGTGGATAGGCTTGCGGATCGGGATTCTGCAACAGCGGCCAGCTCGCCTGGAAACCTTCCCACAGCATGTTGCTGGTGCCGCGGTCGCCCTCGCCACCGAGCCAGGGAATGGCGAACATCCGGGCGTAGAAGAGGGCGCCAAAGAAGGCAGCAAAAAACATCACCTCCGAGAAAATGAACCAGCTCATGCCCCAGCGGAAGGACCGCTCCATCTGGTCGCTGTAGAGCCCGGCCCGGCCTTCGGAGATGACGTTGCCAAACCAGCCGAACAGCATGTAGGCCATGATTAGGCTGCCGATGCCAAACGTGATCCAGGAACCGGTGGTGGATTCCCCCTGGTTACTGTTGACCATGATCGAGGCGACGCCATAGAGGGTGACCCCCAGGCCTACGGTGGCGATGATGGGCCACTTGCTCTGCTCCGGTACATAATAGCTCTGGTTTGTCGCCATAGCGTTCTCCGACGGCTTATCCGTTATCGTTTGTTGTTGTACTGGCCTGCTTCACCGCCGACACTTTCTGCAATTTCTGCTGGTCGTAAAGGGTGTAGGACAGGGTCAGCTTGTGGATCTCGGCGGGCAGATCCCGGTCGACGATGAAGACCAGGGGCATGTCGATACTCTCACCGGCCTTGAGTTCCTGCTGGTTGAAGCAGAAGCACTCGGTCTTGTGGAAGTAGAGCGTGCCCTCCGACGGCGCAAGACTCGGTACCGCCTGGCCCACCATGGTCTCGGCGGTGGGATTCATGGCCCGGAACTGGACGGTGGTGGGCTCGCCGGGGTGCACCTCGATGCTGCGGGTCACCGGCCGGAATTCCCAGGGCATACCGGGGCCGTTCTGGGCGGTGAACTGCACGGTGATGGTCCGGCTCAGGTCCGGCTCCACCACCTCGACACTTTCATAGCGCCCGCCGGTCTTGCCATTGATACCGGTGATCTCGCAGAACACCTCGTACAATGGCACCAGCGCAAACCCGAAGGCGAACATGCCCACCACGCCCGCCAGGCACCAGCCGACGACTTTTGTGTTGGAACGCTGTGCTTCAGCCATGTCTCATGCTCCCCTCGCCGATGGCTCGCCTAAGTGCGCTGCGGCGAGCTTTCAGAGATCAGGTTACCTTCACCGGGCGGCTTGAAATTGATGTCCGGCGGCGTGGAGAAGGTGTGATAGGGCGCCGGTGAGGGCACCGTCCACTCCAGACCTTCGGCGCCGTCCCAGGGCTTGGCGGGGGCCTTCTCGCCGCCGCGGATACACTTCACCACGATCACCAGGAACAGGATCTGGGTGGCGCCGAACATGAAGGCGCCGACACTGGAGACCATGTTGAAGTCGGCGAACTGCAGGGCGTAGTCCGGAATCCGCCGCGGCATACCCGCCAGACCCAGGAAGTGCATGGGGAAGAAGGCCAGGTTCATGCCGATGAAGGACAGCCAGAAGTGGGTCTTGCCCAGTACCTCGTCGTACATGTGCCCGGTCCACTTGGGCAGCCAGAAATAGGCGGAGGCGAAGATGCCGAAGATGGCACCCGGCACCAGCACATAATGGAAGTGGGCCACCACGAAGTAGGTGTCGTGGTACTGGAAGTCTGCCGGCGCGATGGCCAGCATCAGACCCGAGAAACCGCCGATGGTGAACAGGATGACGAAGGCCACCGCGAACAGCATGGGGGTTTCAAAGGTCAGCGAACCACGGAACATGGTGGCCACCCAGTTGAAGACCTTCACCCCGGTGGGCACCGCAATCAGCATGGTGGCGTACATGAAGAACAGCTGGCCGGCGATGGGGATGCCCACGGTGAACATGTGGTGGGCCCAGACCACAAACGACAGCAGCGCGATGGCGCCGACGGCATACACCATGGAGGCGTAACCGAACAGCGGTTTGCGGGAAAAGGCCGGGATGATGTGGGACACCGCGCCGAAGGCCGGCAGGATCATGATGTAGACCTCGGGGTGACCGAAGAACCAGAACACATGCTGGAACAGTACCGGGTCACCGCCACCGGCGGCATCGAAGAAGCTGGTGCCGAAGTTGATGTCCATCAGCATCATGGTGACCACACCGGCCAGGACCGGCATGACCGCGATCAGCAGGAAGGCGGTGATCAGCCAGGTCCAGACGAACAGGGGCATCTTCATCAGGGTCATGCCCGGCGCCCGCATGTTGAGGATGGTGGCAATCACGTTGATGGCGCCCATGATGGAGGAGACCCCCATGATGTGGACGGCAAAGATGAAGAAGGTGGTACTGGGAGGCCCGTAGGTGGTGGACAGGGGCGCGTAGAAGGTCCAGCCGAAGTTGGGGGCGCCACCTTCCATGAACAGGGTGGAAACAAGGATCAGGAAGGCGCAGGGCAGCAGCCAGAAACTCCAGTTGTTCATCCGAGGCAGCGCCATGTCCGGCGCACCCACCATCAGCGGCAGCATCCAGTTGGCCAGGCCGACGAAGGCCGGCATGACCGCGCCGAACACCATGATCAGACCGTGCATGGTGGTCATCTGGTTGAAGAATTCCGGCTGCACGATCTGCAGGCCGGGCTGGAACAGCTCGGCCCGGATGACCATGGCCATGGTCCCGCCCAGCAGGAACATGGCAAAACTGAACACCAGGTACATGGTCCCGATGTCCTTGTGGTTGGTGGTAAACAACCACCGGGTGATGTAGCCCTTGGCCGGACCGTGGTGATGGTCCTGGTCGTGGGTATCAATGACCGCACTCATGTTGAACCCCCGTTGACGCCGATACTGCTGGTTGGCGACCTGAATTAGCTTCTGAACTTAGCCTTTTCCGGCCGGACGCCCGTGGCGCCCGACTGAAACCCGTTACTGCTGGTTCTTGTAGTCGAACACCTGCTTGGGTGTGACCATCTCACCGGTATTGTTGCCCCAGGCGTTGCGCTCGTAGGTGATGACCGCTGCCAGATCCACTTCGCTGAGCTGGTCGCCGAACGCCTGCATGGCGGTACCCGGGACACCGTTGACCACCACGTCCAGGTGGGCCTGCATGTCCTCGGTGGCAATCTGACTGCCTTTCAGGGCCGGGAAAGAGGGCGGTATGCCGGAGCCGTCGGCCTGGTGACAGGAGGCACAGGCGGTGGCGTAAGCCTTCTCGCCCCTGGCCATGAGCTCTTCCATGGTCCAGTCCTTCTCGGTCAGCTCACGCTCCTTCTGCGCGGCCGCCTGCTGCTCGGCCACCCAGGTGTTGTACTCGTCTTCCGGCACCGCCTTGACCACCACCGGCATGAAGCCGTGCAGGCGGCCGCAGAGCTCGGTGCACTGGCCACGGTAGATGCCGGGCTCGTCGACGCGGGTCCAGGTTTCGTTGATGAAGCCGGGGATGGCGTCCTTCTTGACGCCGAAGGCGGGCACCCACCAGGAGTGAATGACATCGTTGGCGGTAAGCAGGAAGCGGACCTTCTTACCCACCGGAATCACCAGGGGGTTGTCCACATCCAGCAGGTAGTGCTCGCTCTTCTCCACCAGATTCTGGATTTCATCCTGGGAGGTGGCGATGTTGGAGAAGTAGCCGAAATCCTCGTTGAGGTAATCGTACTTCCACTTCCACTGATAGCCGGTGACCTTGATGTCGATGTCGGATTCGCTGGTGTCATACATATCCACCAGGGTGGCGGTGGCGGGTATGGCCATGACCACGAGGATAACAAACGGAATCACCGTCCAGAGCACCTCCACCACGGTATTCTCGTGGAAGTGGGCAGGCTTGTAGCCCTTGGATTTGCGGTGGGCAAAGATGGACCAGAACATCACCCCGAAGACCACGACGCCAATGGCGACACAGATCCAGAGGATGGTCATGTGGAGGTTGAATATCTCGTTACTGGAGCCGGTCACACCCGGCGCCATATTCAGGGTCCAGTCCGCAAGGGCCTGGGTGGACAACAGACACGCACCCAAAAAGGTGCCTGCCCGCATAGCGTGCACGTGCATACCGTGTCTCCACAGAGTGTTGTTCTTGTCATGACTGCCCAGCCGACCATGACAACGACCAGACGGGTGTCTGGTGTCTTCTGGTCGCGCTGGCATGTCTGCATGATCTGCGTGACACTTCCTGCTGCAGGAAGCGCGGCTTCCCCATACTGTCCTGACGCATGCTCGCACACAGGCATCAGGCCAACCGGAAGTTCTTTCACGGATAACCAGATTCAGTATAGACAGAGGTTGAGAAAAGTCTCAAAAGAATGCGTAAAATTTAAGTGACTTAAAAAACAGGGCCTTATAATTGAATCTTCTATTGCCAACGCCCGACAAACCGCATCGGGCGCCTCATCGTCCCCTTCATGAAGCCGTTGACTGACCGCCTGCCGGCCACCGACCGGCGACTCTGGGCCCTGGCCTGGCCGCTGATGCTCACCAACCTCACCGTGCCGCTGCTGGGCCTGGTGGACACCGCCGTACTCGGCCACCTGGAGGATCCGGAGTATCTGGGTGCCGTGGCGGTGGGGGCCAATCTGTTCAGCATCCTGTACTGGACCTTCGGCTTCATGCGCATGGGCACCACCGGCCTGGCGGCCCAGGCCTACGGCCGTCAGGACCGGGAGGCCCAGGCCGGCCTCCTGGTGCGCTCGGTGATCCTGGCGGTGATCATCGGGCTGACGCTGATCCTGGTCCACCAGCCGCTGATCCGGCTCGGCCTGGCCTTGATGAACCCGAGCCCGGAGGTGACGGCGCTGGCGGGCGAGTACGCGGCCATCCGGATCTGGAGTGCCCCCGCCGTGCTCTGCCAGTACACCCTGGTGGGCTGGCTGATCGGCACCCAGTACGCCCGCGGCCCCATGCTGATGCTGATTGCCGCCAATGGCCTCAACATCGTTCTCGACCTGCTGTTTGTGACCGGCCTGGGCTGGAACAGCCGGGGTGTGGCCGCCGCCACCGTGATCGCCGAGTACGCCGCGGCATTGCTGGGCTTTGCCCTGGTGGCGCGCAGGCTGCCGCCGGACCTGCGCCTGTCCGGGGCCCTGCTGGGGACGCTGGCGGATTACGCCGCCATCCTCCGGGTCAACCGCTACATCCTGGTGCGCACCGTCACGCTGCTGCTGGTACTGGCCTTCTTTACCGCCCAGGGGGCACGGCAGGGGGACGTCATCCTGGCGGCCAACGCGGTGCTGATCACTTTCCTGATGGTGATCTCCAATGGCCTGGACGGCTTTGCCAATGCCGCCGAGGCGCTGGTGGGCGAGGCCGTCGGCCAGGGCAGCCGACGCCAGTTCGGCAAGGTCTGCCGCACCGCCCTGCGCTGGTCGCTCTGGGGCGCGCTGCTGTTTACCCTGGCCTTTGTGCTGGCGGGGCCGGCGCTGATTGGCCTGCTCACCAGCATTCCCGAGGTCCGTGCCACCGCCAGGGACTACCTGCCCTGGCTCTGGTGCCTGCCCTTGGCGGCGGTCTGGGGCTTTCTGCTGGACGGCATCTTTATCGGCGCCACCCGCACCCGGGACATGCAGAACACCATGCTGGCGTCGGCGCTGCTGGTGTTCTTCCCGGTCTGGTGGCTCAGCACCGGCTGGGGCAACCATGGCCTGTGGCTGTCGCTGATCCTGCTGATGCTGGCACGGGCTGTCAGCATGGGCTGGCTCTTCCTCAACCACAGCCGGAATGACGTCTGGTTCACAGAAGCATCCGGCGGCGGGCACAGCGGAAAATCTCAACTACACTGATTTCAAGTGCAGGGCATTCCGTGGTGGCCAACCCGTGAACCCCCCTGTAGTCACCACTGGCGGACGGCTCTCGGGAGGCGCCTTGCGATCCTATTCAGTGCAGACATTGGCATCTCCAGACATGACTCCAGAGGCGGTACTTCACATCATTGACCAGGCGCGTCGTCAGGAAGCCCGATCCGGCACCTTTCTGCAGTTGCTGCGGGAAAAGGCGGACACCCTGCCCGCCACTGTGAAGGTGGATTGTGACCAGCCCGCCACCTGCCTGTTCCAGTTCGCGGTGGAGTACATCGAGATGGCGCCGCGGCTGATCGAATACGTCGACGCCTGCGCCCGCCAGGCCGGCACTGAGGAGCTGTTTGCCCCGTTCATCCAGGCCGCAACCCGTTACTTCACCCAGCCCTCGGTCCTGCTGGCCCGCTATGACGGCCTCGACGGCCTGCTGATCCGGGCCTATCTGTGCCACCGGCTGATGGAGGAGATGTACGAGAACAATCGCTCCATCCGCACCAGCCAGCTGGTGGATATGGAGGCGACCCAGGCCAACCTGCTGGTTCACCAGCTCATCGGCGAGCCCTTTGCCAACGAGCTGGACCAGTCCATCACCATCACGGTGCTGCAGATCGCCGGCTCGCCGGACTATTACGAACTCAACCTGGACCCCTTTGTGGAGCAGGCCAGGCACGCCGCCTGGGGCTGGATGCGGGAATACTGGGAAAACCTGCTGCTGCGCAACCACATCCATTTCGCCTTCGGCGGGGAAGGCAAACATTGAACCTGGCGTCAAACTGTTACCTGAAAAAGTTGGTCAACTGGCCCACCATGACCAACACTAATGCGACTCATAGATTCCACTGACTGGCCAGAGTCGTCAGTGGGCAACCAGGCTAGCCGCCACGTCCTGTCCTTCAGCCCGATCACGCTGTGGGCGTTTTTTTGTGGCCCGACATTCATGTGGTTTCCGGAATTATGAAGGCATTTACATCGTTTCGCCCGACCCGGCCGGGCGCCGTCCTGGCGGGCCTCGCCCTGCTGTGGCTGGCCGGCCCCGCCGGCGCCGGTGTTCTCGAGTTGAGCTTCAACGAGGAGGACAGCCCGGAGCCGGTAGCGGACGTGGTGGTGATGGTAACAAGCCCGCAATCCGTCAGCCCGGTGCAGGCCGTGATGGGCCAGAAGAACCGCGCCTTTGTCCCGGACCTGCTGGTGGTGCCCAGGGGCTCGGAGGTGAATTTCCCCAATAACGACAACACCCAGCACCATGTCTACTCGTTTTCCGCCGCCAAGACCTTCAATATCGAGCTGTACGCCGACGAACCGCCACGCCCCATCACCTTTGACACCGTTGGCATCGTGGAGCTGGGCTGCAACATCCACGACACCATGCAGGCCTTCATCGTGGTCACCGGGACACCCCACGTGGCCCGCTCCGGCGCCGCCGGCATCGCCCGGCTGGAGGTTCCCGACCAGCTGCTGGACAGCGACGGCAAGCTGGCGGTGCGTATCTGGCATCCGCGACTGCCGGACAACACCAGCGCCCAGACCCTGAGCCTGTCCGGCCCGTTTCCGATCCGCCAGCGCCTCGCCCTTGAGCTGACGCCGGAACCGGCCGATACCGATGGCTTCGGGGGTCTGCAAGAGCGCTTCCGGAACCTCTGATGGCCACCAGACGCCTGGTTCTGGGCTTCCGCAGTCGCCTCCTGATCGCAATGCTGACCATTGTGGTCATCACCGTGGCCAGTATCGCCGGCCTGCTGCTGCTGAACCTGTTCGAGGCCGAGAAGACCCGCGCGCGCCAGCAGCTCAATGTGGCCGGTGGCGTCGCCCTCGAGGTGCTGGCCCGCCGTAACGAGCTGCTGGCCGCCCGGCTGCAGGTGGCGGTGGAGGACTTCGGCTTCCGCTCCGCCATCGCCAGCGGTGACCAGCCCACCATCACCAGCGCCCTGGTGAACCAGATACGCCGGGCCGGCGCGGACGTCGCCCTGCTCAGTGACAACCAGGGTCGCCTGGTGGCGAACCTGCACGGTTTGGAGAACGGCACCGTCACGCCCTTCCCGGAGCTGCTGGAGGCGGCGCGGGGCCAGCGTCAGGCCGCCGATATCCGCAGCTGGAACGGCAAGGCCTATCAGCTGATTGTGGTGCCGGTGCAGGGCGCCGGCCTGCGGGCCTGGCTCACCGCCGGCTTTCTCCTGGACGACAGCTTCGCCAAGGCCATCAGTGACCTGACCGGCACTGAGGTGGTGGTCAAACGGCAACAGGACGACCTGATTTCCATCCTCGCGTCCAGTTTTGAAGGCGGCCAGTTCGACGCCGGCTTTCTGGACACCTTTGGCACCGGGGAAGGTGAGCGCATGGTGGAGACCCAGCAGTATTTCAGTCGCGTCCTGCCGATCAGCGATGGCCCGGAAGACGCGATCCAGCTGTTACTGCTGAGCAGCCGCAGCAATGCGCTGCAGAGCTACTTCCAGCTGGCCTGGGAAATCGGTCTGCTGGTCCTGGTGGTGCTGGTGGTGGCGGGCATTCTGGTATTGGCCACCGCCCGGGCCTTTGGCCGGCCGGTACTGGAGCTGGCCAACTTTGCCAGCGCCATTGGTTCGGGGCGCCGGGCCGAGCCACCCCGGATCCGCACCACCGGGGAATTGCGGGTGCTTCGTGACGCCCTCAGCCACATGATCCTGCGGATCCGGGAGCGGGAACACCGCCTTGAGCACAATGCGCTTCACGATGAGCTCACCGGCCTGAACAACCGCAAGGCCGTCGACAATGCTCTGGGTGCGGCCCTGAGTGACAACCGCCCGTGCTGGGTGCTGGCGCTGTCGCTGGCCAAGTTCAAGGCCATCAACGACACCCTGGGTTTCAGTTTTGGCGACCAGGTCATCATCGCCACCGGCCTGCGGCTTCGGGGAAAGCTCGACCCCCGCCACCCGATCGGCCGCACCGGGGGCAATGAATTCACGGCGCTGGTGCCCGACCAGGGGCCGGAGGCGTTGGAGGAGCTTATTCTGCAGCTCAAGGAGCAGGTGGAAGACGCCACCGTGATCCAGGATACCCCCATCAACCTCAAGGTCCACATTGCCGCCCTCCGGATACCGGATCAGGCCCAGACCCCGGACCAGGTCCGCCGCCGCATCAACCTGACCCTCGAGCGCGCCCGTGAAGCCGAGAACCAGGCGGCCATCTACCAGCCCGGCGGCGACGAGCATCACCTGCGGGAGCTGCGTCTGATCCAGGACCTGCAGCCGGCCATGCTGGCGGACGAGATGTACATGAATTACCAGCCCAAGGTGTGCTTCGAGTCCGCCGAATTTCACCAGGTGGAGGCGCTGATACGCTGGAAGCACGGCGAGCTGGGCTTCATCGGGCCGGACGAATTCATCCTGCTGGCGGAGCGTTCAGGTCAGGTCCACCTACTTACCGAGTTCATCCTGCATCGCATTGCCAGGGACGCCCGGCAATGGCACCAGGAGGGGCTGGATATCGGCGTCGCCATCAATCTGTCGGCCCTGGACCTGACCAATCGGGCGCTGCCGTCGATGATTCTCAATGCCTTTGAGTCCTGGGAGTGCCCGCGCGACCGCATCACCTTCGAGGTCACCGAAAGCGCGGTCATGTCCGACCCGGCCCTGGCGGTCCAGACCCTGGAGAAACTTCGCGCCCTGGGCTTCCGTTTGTCGGTGGACGATTTCGGCACCGGCTATTCGTCCCTGGCACAACTGCGTTCGCTGCCGGTGCACGAGCTCAAGATCGACAAATCCTTCGTGCTGAAGCTGGACACCGAACCCCAGGACCAGCTGATCGTGCAGTCCACCATCGACATGGCCCATCGGCTGGGCCTCAGTGTGGTGGCGGAGGGCATCGAAAACGAGGCCAGCTGGCGCCTGCTGCAACATTGGGGCTGCAACCTGGCCCAGGGCTTTTTCCTGGCCCGGCCGCTGCCGGCCGCCGGGCTGCTGGAGTGGCAGCGGGCATTCCGCCAGCGAACATCGGAACTCCAGCATCATCAACACCATGCCACCGGGGAGGCGGAATCATGAGTCGGAGAATGTTGTCCCTGCCTGCGGCCGCCCTGCTGGGGCTGCTGGTCTGTAGCCCCTGGCTGAGCGCCGATCCGGGTAGCCGCCTCTGGGCCACCGGCGGGGTGACCACCATCGAGGGCAGCGCCGGTGGCGGCCTGGTGCCCTGGGCCCTGCTCAGCGGCTACGCCAGCGATACCGAATGGGGCGGCACCCTGGCGCTGTCCCGGGCCGAGGTGGACGACTTTACCGTCAGCTTTGCCGGCGCCACCCTGAACTGGCGCAACCGGGTGGAGCTGAGCGCAGGTCGCCAGACCCTGGACCTGGACACTCTGGGCGCGGCCCTGGGGGAGGACGAGCTCAGCCAGGACATCTTCGGCGCCAAGGTACGCCTCTACGGCGATGTGCTCTACGACCGTTTTGGCCAGTGGTCGCTTGGCCTCCAGCACAAACGCCAGCGCCAGTTCACCATACCCGCTGCGGTGGGGGCCGAGGACGAGACCGGCACCGATGTGTTCCTGACCGGCAGCAAGCTGTTCTTTGCCGCTGTCTTTGACCGCAACCTGCTGGTCAACGCCGGCGTGCGGCTGACAAAAGCCAACCAGGGTGGCTTGCTGGGTTTTGGCGGCGACCGGGACGACAGCTACCAGCCCATGTTCGAGGGCAGTGCCGGCGTTTTCGTGAGCCGCCGCTGGCTGGTGGGTGTGGAGTATCGCCAGAAACCCGACAACCTGGACTTCGCCGCGGAGGAGGACTGGTACGACGCCTTTGTGGCCTGGGTGCCTGACCGCCGGCTGGCGGTCACCGCGGCCTGGGTCAACCTGGGGGACATTGCCGGGCTTGCCGACCAGCGCGGCCCCTACCTGTCTTTGCAGGGCACTTTCTAGCAAAGCCAACCTGGCTTACGGAGGCCATCATGATTCTTGCCAAGGCCATTGTCGCGCTGCTGCTGGCGTTTACCCTGGCAGCCTGTCAGACCCCGCCGGCGGCGCCCCAGGAGGACAACCCGGATCTCTACGCAGCTCTGGGTGAACGGGAAGGTATTGAAGCGATCGTCGAGGATCTGCTGTACATCATCGTCGATGATGAGCGCATTGCCTTCCAGTTCCGGGGGCTGGATGTGGCCCGTTTCCACGGTCACCTCAGTGACCAGATCTGTATGCTGGCCGGTGGCCCCTGCACCTACACCGGCCGCGACATGGCCGAATCCCACAGCGCCATGGCCATCACCAACACCCAGTTCAACGCCCTGGTGGAGGACCTGATCCTGGCCATGGAGAAGAACCGGGTGCCTACCGCAGCCCAGAACCGTCTGCTGGCCAGACTCGCCCCGATGCATGATGCTATAGTCAGGCCCTAGCAGGCATGGCGGCGTACCGCTGAGCTCGTAACCACAGGCCTTGGAGAACCACCTTGCTCGATAATGCGGATCTGGGAAAACTGATCGTCCGGCTGACCCTGGGCGGTCTGATGCTGTTCCACGGTATTGCCAAACTGTTCGGCGGCATTGGCGGCATCGAGGGCATGCTGGCCAGCCACGGTATACCGGGCATATTCGGCTATGGCGTATTCATCGGCGAGCTGGTGGCCCCCATCATGGTGATCCTGGGCTACTACACCCGCATCGGTGCCCTGCTGATTGTCTTCAACATGCTGGTGGCCATTGCGCTGGCCCACGGCGGTGAGCTGATGGCGCTCAGCCGCAGCGGCGGCTGGGCCCTGGAACTGCAGGGCTTCTTCCTGTTCATCGCCCTGGCGCTGGTGTTCCTCGGCCCCGGCCGCTACAAACTCAAGAACTGAGGCCCCGAGGGGCAGCCAGGAGAAGCCGCTATGACAGCCACCGTCAAGCCGGGCCGCTACCGGCACTACAAGGGTCAGGATTACGAGGTGATTGGTACCGCACGCCATAGCGAGACCGAGGAACCCATGGTGGTCTACCGCTGCCTCTACGGTGATCACAGTCTCTGGGTGCGGCCCCTGGCGATGTTCCGTGAGACTGTGGAGCTGGGCGGCGAGCAGGTACCCCGCTTTGCCCTGATCGAAGAGTCGGACGAACGCCACTGACTCGGGTTCAGTGGCGGCTCTGGTCGTCGTCAGCGCTGGATGATTTGAAGAACACCACCTGTTTGACGGTGTGATCGTCCCTGTTGCTGCGCTTGTTGACCCGCGTCTGCAGCTCCGCCGCCACCGGCTCGGCATCCCCCTGGCGGTCCGCGAAGCCACAGGCCACGCACTCCCGGAACTGGCCGTCCTCGGTGGTGAACATCACGATCTTGTCCATTTCAGCGCAGCGGGGACAGACCGCGCCGGCAATGAACCGCTTGGGGCTTGCCATAACTTTCGACTCCACGTTATCCCGGACCGGGCCGGATTTTACGGCCCCGGTCCGACATCGGCTCACGCCGCCTCGGATGTGATCCCGTTCTGGCGCAGCAACGCGTCCACTTTGGGCTCCCGGCCCCGGAAAGCCTTGAACAGCTCCATGGGCTCCCGCGAGCCGCCTTTCTCCAGGATGTTCTCCAGGAAGGCGCGGCCGGTTTCCTGGTCGAAGATGCCGTTTTCCTCGAACAGCGAGAAGGCGTCCGCCGCCAGTACTTCCGCCCACTTGTAGCTGTAGTAGCCGGCCGCGTAGCCACCGGCGAAGATGTGGGAGAAGCTGTTGGGGAAGCGATTGAAGTCCGGTGTCCGGATCACCGCGATCTCGTCCCGTACCTGGCGATGCACATCCAGCGGGTTGGTGGGGGCCTCACCGGTAAACTCGGCGTGGAGGCGGAAATCGAACAGCGAGAACTCCAGCTGCCGCACCATCTGCATGCCGGACTGGAAGTTCTTTGCCGCCAGCATCTTGTCCAGCATGTCCTGGGGCAGGGGGTCACCGGTTTCGTGGTGGCCCGCGATCAGCGCCAGGGACTCCGGATGCCAGCACCAGTTCTCCAGGAACTGGCTGGGCAGCTCCACCGCGTCCCAGGCCACGCCGTTGATGCCGGACACGTCCGCCACATCCACCCGGGTCAGCATGTGGTGCAGGCCGTGACCGAACTCGTGGAATAGGGTGGTGACCTCGTCGTGGGTCAGCAGCGAGGGCTTGCCGTCCACCGGCGGGGTGAAGTTACAGGTCATGAAGGCCACCGGCAGCTGGACGTGGCCGCGCAGGTTGCGCCAGCGTACCCGGCAATCTGCCATCCAGGCGCCGCCCCGCTTGCCCTGGCGGGCAAAGGGGTCGAAGTAGAAATAGGCCACCGGCTCACCGTCGCGGGTGATGCGATAGGCGGTGGCGTCCGCATGCCAGGTCTCGATGTCCGGCTGCGCTTCGATCTGGACGCCGAACAGCCGCTCGGTGACCCGGAACAGCCCGGAGATCACCCGGTCAACCGGGAAATAGGGACGCAGGTCTTCCGGCGAGATGTCGTAGCGCTGGTGCCGCAGCTTTTCGCTGTAGTAGCCCACATCCCAGGCTTCCAGCTCCTCGACGCCGTATTCCTTTTTGGCAAAGTCCTTGAGGTCGGCGATGTCCTTTTCCGCCACCGGCTTGGATTTCTCCGCCAGCTGGTTCAGGAAGTCCATCACTTCGTCCACGCTGCGGGCCATCTTGGTGACCAGCGAGCGCTCGGCGTAGTTGTTGAATCCCAGCAGCTTGGCCAGGGTGTGGCGGCGCTTGAGGATTTCCGCCATCACCGGGGTGTTGTCCCAGGTGCCGGCATCCGGGCCCATGTCGGAGGCGCGGGTGACGTAGGCCTCATAGACCTCCCGGCGCAGGTCCCGGTTGTCGCAATAGGTCATCACCGGGTAGAAGCTGGGGAAATCCAGGGTGATGAGGTAGCCTTCCAGATCACGCTGCTTGGCGGCCTGGCGTGCCCCGGCCAGAGCGGTCTCCGGCAGGCCGGCCAGTTCGCCGGCATCGGTGATGTGCTTGCTCCAGTGCTGGGTGGCGTCCAGCACGTTGTCGCTGAAACGGTTGCACAGGTCGGCCAGCTCCATCTTGAGCTCGGCGTAGCGGACCTTGTCCTCCGGCGGCAGATCGACCCCGCCAAGACGGAAATCCCGCAGGGTGTTTTCCACCGCCTTCTGCTGGGCCTGGCTGAGATCCTTGAAATCGTCCCGGGCCGCCAGCTTCTTGTAGGCCTCGCAGAGATGCTCGTTCTGGCTCAGCTCGGTGCTGTACTCGGTGATCTTGTCGAGGCAGGACTTGTAGACCTTGCGCAGCTCGTCGCTGTTGTTGACACCGTTAAGATGGGAGATCACCGACCAGGCGTTGTTGAGATGGTCGTCCAGCGCCTGCATGGGCAGCGCCAGGGTATGCCACTCGGGCTCCTCCTGGGTCGCCAGGGTCTGGATCTTCATCCGGTTCTCGCTGAGGATCTGGTCGATGGCCGGCTCCATGTGTTCGATCCGGACATGGTCAAAGCGCGGCAACAGCTCGTCGGTCAACAACGGATTGTTCATAGGGGCCTTCTCAGTCTATTGAATGTCAGGTACTTTCTTCGGATACGGTTTCGATAAGGATTACATGATGGCGCAAGTCCGCTCTCACAAGGGTAGCACGCCAAAATTCGGTGCGCGTACCTGGGTCGACCCCAGCGCTGTGGTCATCGGCGACGTCGAGCTTGGCGACGACTGCTCAGTCTGGCCCACCACGGTGATCCGCGGTGACATGCACCGGATCCGCATTGGCGCCCGCTGCAGCCTGCAGGACGGCACCGTGGTCCATATCACCCACGCCAGTGACTACAATCCCGGCGGCTGGCCCACCACCCTGGGTGACGATGTCACCGTCGGTCACCGGGCCCTGCTGCATGGCTGCACCATCGGCAGCCGGGTGCTGGTGGGTATGGGCAGCATCATTATGGATGGCGCCGTGGTGGAGGACGAGGTCATTATTGCCGCCGGCACCCTGGTGCCTCCGGGCAAGACCCTGGCCTCGGGCCATCTCTACGTGGGCTCACCCTGCCGCCAGGCCCGCGCGCTCACCGACAACGAGCGCAGCTTTTTTACCTACACCGCCGCCAACTACGTCAGACTCAAAGACGAGTACCTGGCCTGATACCGGCCCCTCCTGACGCCGGCTGCCGAGCCAGAGAGGCGGAATAGGGGCATGCCGAAAGGCTCTTGAAAAATTCCGGCCCGAACCTATTTTTCGTTCTAGCAGAAGTTCACGGACATCCCGGCCCCGCCGGGAGCCGTTCCGCGAGCGAAGCTGAATTCAATCAACATCCGTTTTCAGGTTCGTAAGGAGGACTTTGTTATGGCCAACATCACACGCTGGAATCCCATCAGCGAATTCGAGGACCTGCTGGACCGTTACAGCCGCAACCTGGGCATGCCCCGGGTCAACGGCAACGGCGAGAGCAAGGACCTGTTCCGCCGCACCGACTGGGCACCGGCGGTGGACATCCGCGAGACCGCGGAAGCCTTCCAGATCGATGCCGAACTGCCGGGACTGTCAAAGGACGATGTCCAGGTCACGGTGGAGGACCGGGTGCTCACCATCCAGGGGGAACGCAAGAAAGAGGATGAGACCTCAGACGACAAGCATCACCGCATCGAGCGGATCTATGGCCACTTCGTGCGCCGCTTCACGCTGCCGGACAACGTCGACCCGGACAGCGTCAA
The DNA here is from genome assembly GCF_033722195.1 of Marinobacter sp. Taxonomy (GTDB): domain Bacteria; phylum Pseudomonadota; class Gammaproteobacteria; order Pseudomonadales; family Oleiphilaceae; genus Marinobacter. Next base: position 11,644 of record NZ_JAWVZL010000020.1, on the reverse strand, counting down.
GGCCAGCTTCCGCAACGGGGTGTTGCAGGTGACCCTGGCCAAGAGGGAGAAGGCCAAGCCCCGCGCCATCGAGGTGGATGTGGAATAAACTCCGTGCCGGGCCGGAGAGGACTCAGCCCTTTCCGGCTTCGGCCGCGGTCTTGCCACCGGCGGCCCGCAGGGCCTCAGCGTAGGGTACGCTGCGACGGTGTTCCAGGACATGGTCAAGAATGGTCTGACCGTCCTCGTTGACGGCATTGATATCCCGCCCGGCTTCGGTGAAAAATCCCAGGAAACGCTCGAAATCGCCGGCCCTCATGGCCTGGTAAGCCTTGATCAGGACATGGAAATCCGCGTTGATGCGGGCGTCATAGGGGCTGATGAACAGGAAGCTCTTGACCCGCTCGTCACCCCATTCCTCGCCGATCACCTTGGGTTTTTCCGGTCCACTCATGATGTCACTCTCATCCTGCCTGGCTGTCAAAAGGGGCGACAGTATAACGGTCTCACCCGGCTTTGGTTAGACGAATTCCGCCTGAGGTAGTTGCTGGCGGGCATAAGACTGTGGAATCAGGGCAGAATTTCAAGTCGCTCCGGAGTCGGGCCGGTGCCCGGCTGACACTGGGGATCACGGACGGTGATTTCCACCCGCCGGTTCCGGGCGCGGTTCTCCGGGCTGTCGTTGGGCACAAGGGGGTTGGTCTCGGCGCGGCCGGCGGCGGTCACCCGCTCCGCTGCCAGTTGCCGGTTCATCACCAGCTCATGGACCACCGACACGGCACGCGCCGCCGACAGGTCCCAGTTGGAGCGATAGCGACCGCTCACTACCGGGCGATCATCGGTGTAACCCGCCACCAGCACCTCGCCGCTGCAACTGGCCAGCACTTCCACCACCCGCTCGATGATGGGGATCATGTCCGCCTTGATGGCGGCCTCACCGGAGCGGAAGGTCGCGTCCTCGGCGAAACGGATGATCACCTTCTCGGTGTCGTAGTTCACCGACAGCGCCTCGCCCGCCACTTCCGGCTCCAGTTCGGTGATCAGCCGGGAAGCCAGATCCACCACCCCTGCCGGCACCGCGGTCGGCGCCGAGTCGGCACTGCGCTCGTCGATGAACTCGGGCTCCTCGGCCGGTTGCGGGGTAACCTCCGGCAGCGACACCGTGTCGGACTCCACCAGGGTGATGGGGGAGCCGCCGATATCCTCCCCCAGCACGTTGCTGCTGCCCAGCGCCACCGCCATGGAATTGGCCATGGCCCGGTACTTCTCCAGGTCCATCTCGGCGAATGACAGCAGCAGGATGAAAAAGGTCAGCAGCAGGGTGGCCAGGTCGGCAAAGGTGACGACCCAGCTGGGGGCGCCGCCGGGCTTGCGGGCGCGTTTGCGGACCAGCACCGCCATGGCCTAGGCCTCCCGCTCCCGGGCCAGGGCCGTGCGCTGCTCCGGAGTCACGAAGGCGGACAGCAGCTCGGTCATCACCCGCGGGTTCTGGCCCTGCATGATGTTCTGGATACTGGTGGCGATCAGCAGCCGGTTGCGCTGCTCGTCCTCGGCCTTGAGCTGCAGCTTGTCCGCCAGCGGCAGGGCAATGAGCTGGGAGATGAAGGCGCCGTAGAGCGTGGTCAGCAGGGCGATGGCCATGGCCGGGCCGATGGAGGCCGGGTCGTCCAGGCTGTTGAGCATCTGCACCAGCCCCACCAGCGTGCCCAGCATGCCGATGGCCGGTGCCGACTCGCCAATACCCCGGAACACCCGCTCGGCCACGTCGTAGCGTTCCATGGTCTGCTGGATGTCCTGGGCCAGGGCCTCCTCGATCAGCTCCGGCGGATGGCCATCGACGCAGAGGTTGATGCCCTTCTGCAGGAAGTCGTTGTCGGTCTGGTGGCTTTCCAGGCCCAGGATGCCCTCCTTTCGTACCAGCCGTGCCAGGGTGCTGACTTCCCGGATCAGGTTGACCGGTTTTTCCACCCGGTCGGTGAAGGCGGCGGCGAAGGCCAGGCGAAAGGCGTCCAGCACGGTGGCCAGGCGGAACTTGATGAGGGTGACCGCGAAGGTACCGCCCAGCACCAGCGCCAGCCCGGGCAGGTTCATGAAGGTCAGCAGGCTGGCATTGGCGAGCATCGCCGCCACCACAATGAATATGCCGGTCACCAGGCCCACCAGGGTCAGAATGTCCATCGACCAACCTCGACTACAAAGCGGGAATCGCAACATCCGCCATGGCGGCGGCAATCAGAGCCTGAAGAATAGCCCATTCGGCCGGGTTCAGCTCGCCCCGGAACGCAATGCGGCAATCACAGGTGCCGTTTTGGGATGTACGCCACGCCAGACCGCAAACGCTTCGGCGGCCTGCTCCACCAGCATGCCCAGACCGTCGATGCCCAGCCGGCCACCCTGGTCCAGCAGCCAGCGGTTGAAGGGCGTCACCTCCTGGCCGTACATCATGTCGTAACCGCTGGTGCCCGGCCCCACCAGGCCCGCCGGCAGGGGCGGCAGCTCACCCTGGAGACTGGCGCTGGTGCCGTTGATGATCAGGTCAAAGCGGCCGCTCAGCTGGTCGAAGCCGCAGCCCTGCAGACGGGTGTCGCCGGCCTCGGCCGCGAACAGCTCCGCCAGCCTGCCGGCCTTGTCCGGCGTGCGGTTGGCAATCACCACCTGGGCCGGCCCCTGGGCCAGCAGTGGCCCCAGCACACCCCGCACGGCACCACCGGCGCCCAGGACCAGAAGCCGTTCCCCCACCAGGCTGAAGCCGTGGTTGTCGGTCAGGTCCGCCACGAGGCCGGCGCCGTCGGTGTTATCGGCTGTGAGCCGGCCCTGGTCATCCTGGTACAGGGTGTTGGCGGCACCGGCCTTCTCCGCCCGGGCGGTGCGGTGGTCCGCCATGGCCCAGGCCTGCTCCTTGAAGGGCACCGTCACATTGAGACCCTTGCCACCGCCGGCGAAGAAATCCCGCACGGTCTGCTCGAAGCCCTCCAGCGGCGCCTGGATGGCGGTGTACTCCACCGGCTCACCGGTCTGGCGGGCAAAATGGCTGTGGATCCAGGGGGATTTGCTGTGGCTGATGGGATGGCCCACCACCGCGTAGAGGTCATTCGTCATCCGTCGGCTCCAGCCAGTTGCGGGCGGTCAGGAAATGCTCGGTCAGCTGCGCCTCCGGGCTGCCAGGCTCCGGCTGGCGATTGTAGTCCCAGCGCACCAGCGGCGGCAGCGACATCAGGATGGACTCGGTGCGCCCGCCAGACTGCAGGCCGAACAGGGTGCCGCGATCATAGACCAGGTTGAACTCCACGTAGCGGCCCCGGCGGTAGAGCTGGAAATCCCGTTCCCGCTCGCCGTAGTCGTGGTCCTTGCGGGCCCTGAGGATGGGTTCATAGGCGTCGATGTAACTGTCACCCACCGCCTGCATGAGCGCAAAATCCCGCTCGAAGTCGCCACTGTTGTGGTCGTCGAAGAAGAGCCCGCCCACGCCCCGGGGCTCGGCCCGGTGCTTGAGGTAGAAATACTCGTCACACCAGCGCTTGTAGTCCCGGTAGACATGCTCGCCAAAGGGCTCGCAGGCAGCCCGGGCGGTGCGGTGCCAGTGCACGCAGTCGTCGTCGAAGCCGTAGTAGGGTGTCAGGTCGTAGCCGCCACCAAACCAGTAGACCGGCTCACCGTCCGGCGGATTGGCAATGAAAAACCGCACATTGGCATGGGAGGTGGGGGCGTAGGGATTGCGGGGATGGATCACCAGCGACACGCCCATGGCCTGCCAGGGCGCGCCCGCCAGATGCGGCCGGTGGGCCGTGGCCGACGGCGGCAGCGTCTCTCCCATCACCCGGGAGAAATTGACGCCGCCTTTCTCGATCACGGCGCCGTCCGCCAGTACCCGACTGATGCCGCCGCCACCCTCGGGGCGATCCCAGCTTTCGGTGGCGAAATCCTGGCTGCCATCAACGGCCGCCAGACGCGCGCAGATACGCTCCTGCAGGGTCAGTAAGTACTGACGGACCGCCTCGGTATCCGGTGGGGTCATGCATCTTCTCCTAACGAAGCCAGCGCTCGTTGACGATATCCAGGGTGCGGCTGAATTGGCCGCCACTGCCCAAAGGTCCGGGAGAACGGGTTGCGGCGCCAGACAGACATTGGCGAAACGGGATTGGTCATGACATCTCATTATGCAGACCGGGGCCGCTCAGACAAGGCGCTGGAAGCCTCCCGGTGCGGAATCCACCAGTCCCTCCATCTCCAGCAGCAGCAGGGACTGCATCAGTTGCTCCGCCGCCAGGCCGGTGGCCGCGCACAGGGCATCGGTGGAAGCCGGATCATACCCCAAAGCCTCCATGACAGCGATTTCCCGCTTGCCCAGACCACTCAGGTCCGGCTGGAGGGCGGGGCTTGGCGGCGCCGGCTGTGGCACCGGTGGGGGCTGTGGCGACTTGCGGCCTAAGGCGGCGGCACGGGCTACCGGTCGTGGCCGCTCCCAGGCCTCCAGCTCGGCTTCGATGTCGGCGACGGTTTCCACCAGGGTGGCGCCCTGACGGATCAGCTGGTGGCAGCCCCTCGCCTGCGCATTGTGGATGGAACCGGGGATGGCGAACACCTCGCGACCCTGCTCCAGCGCCAGCCGGGCTGTGATCAGCGAGCCGCTGCGGGGGCTGGCCTCCACCACCAGCACGCCACGGCTGAGCCCGCTGATGATGCGGTTGCGCTGGGGAAAGTGGGCCGCCCGTGCCGGCGAGCCCGGCGGCAGGTCCGACACCACAGCGCCGGCGCTGGCAATGCGCTCGGTCAGGGCCCGGTGCCGGGCGGGGTAGCTGATATCCAGGCCGGTACCCACCACCGCCAGGGTGGCTTCGCCTGCTTCCAGTGCCGCCAGGTGGGCGGCGCCATCGATGCCCAGGGCCAGGCCACTGGTGATCAGATAGCCGGCCCTGGCGAGCGCCGTGGCGAAGGCCCGGGCATGGTCCAGACCGGCGCGGCTGGCCTGCCGGCTGCCGACAATACCCAGCTGGGGCCGATGCAGCAGGGCGGCGTCGCCGCGGACGTAGAGCAGCAGGGGTGCGTCGTGGATGCTGGCCAGCAGGGCCGGGTAAGCGGCACTGGCCCAGGGCACCAGCGTCAAGCCGTGTCGTTCACAGGCCCGGTGGATGCGCAGCACCTCGGCCACCGCCGGGTGTTTCAGGTCGCCCGCCTGCCAGGCCAGCAATGGCTCGCGGGCGGCGACCGGCAGGTTGAGGGAAGCCAGGGTGGCGGCGTTGAGGGTTAGCAGTTCCAGCGGGCTGTCCAGATGGTCCTTGATGGCCTGCCAGCGCCGTGCGCCCATGCCGGGCAGCTGGCTCAACAGGATCCAGGGGCTCTGGGGGTCCGCCAGCACGGCGTCGGCGGGCGCGGCCGGGTTGGTAACGTCGGTCATGGTTCATCCTCTGAACGGGGGCGGCCTTCCTGGCCTTGTTTTATTGTCAGTATGCCATAAAAAAACGGGAGCCCTGAGGCTCCCGCTTCTGTCACCGGCCTGCCCGCGAGGGGCAAGGCATCAGGGGTTGCGAACCGTGTCGCCCACCGCCAGCGGCCGGGTGGCCTGGAGCACCAGACCGTAGCTGAGCTTGTCGTAGGTCTGGAACACCATCATCAGACCGGCGCGCTCGGCCGGCAGTTCAACCACCTGGCCGTTGTAGGGGTCCTTCACCAGGTTGCCGGCGCGGTAGACCGCCAGCACGTTGCCCGGCTCGAGGCCCTCGCGGGCACCGCGATTGATGGTGACCACATCGTACTGGCCGATCTGGCTGACACCGCCTTCCACCGAAATCATCTTGCCCTGAATGTCACCTTCCGGGGCACTGGGGTTGAAGCTCGTGTTGATGGGGCGGTCCTGGCTCACCAGCAGACGGTCTCCGATGCGCACCTCTTCGTTGGAGCGCTTGAGCATCACGGTCAGCACGTCGCCACTGTCGCTGGTGACTTCGCCGTCGGCGATGGCACGGGCTTCCAGGCCGAGGAATTCGCCGGTGTCCGGATCCACATAGCTGTTGCTGCGGCGGAACACCCCGACGTTCTCTGCCGGCTTGTCGCCACGGGCGTAGAGCTTGTCGCCGGCGCCGGTGATGATGCGGCCGTCCTCGCCCTCAAGCACGTAGGGCGCACCCTCCAGGGTCTCCACGTCAACGATACGGGTATCGGTGAGGAAGCTGCTGATGGCGTCCAGCGGGATCGTGGGTATGGGCAGCTCAATGGGTTCGGACCGCACCTGGGGCGACAGTTTCACCACGCCGTCACTGCGTACCTTGGTCACCCGGGGCTGGCCATCGATATAGACCAGCGCCAGCTCATCGCCGGGGTAGATCAGGTGCGGGTTGCGAACCTGGGGGTTCACATGCCAGATTTCCGGCCAGTACCATGGGTTGTTCAGGAAGCGGGCGGAGATGTCCCAGAGGGTATCGCCCTTGACGACGGTATATCGCTCGGGGTGGTCTGACCGGAACTCGGGGCCATCCGCCTGCGCCCAGGAGGTCAGCAGCAGCATGGTGGCTGCCAGCGCGTACAGCAGTTTCCTCATTATGTAAGTCCTTGATCGCATGCCTTAATCGATTGGTTCCGCGTCTGTACCCAGACCGAGACCCGAAGCCTGTTTCTCTACTATAGAAGAAGTCCGGCGAATTGTGATGTTATCTTTTGTTCTTCCAGTAAATTCTACCTATCACTGATCAGTTTGTAATCAATGGCGAAGATAAGGGATAATAGCGTCGTCCGATAAGGAACTTACTTGAAACTTTTTTGGTTGTCCCGACCATAATAGTCGGGGTGAAAAAGATTGCGCAGTACGCAGTCGCATTTCTGAAATCGCAGTTCTGAAAATACGTCGAACCGGAACAAGATCAGGGCACCATGATACTAGACATACTCGAATTCCCGGATCCGCGCCTTCGCACCGTTGCCAAGCCGGTCGACCAGGTGACGGACGAAACCCGCAAGCTTATCGATGACATGTTCGAAACCATGTACGATGCGCCGGGTATCGGGCTGGCGGCCACCCAGGTCAATGTTCACCAGCAGGTCATCGTGATCGACCTCTCCGACGACCGCAGCGAGCCGCTGGTGCTGATCAACCCGGAAATCGAAGTGCTGGAGGGCGACTACCAGGACATGCAGGAAGGCTGCCTGTCGGTCCCCGGTTTCTATGAGGATGTGACCCGCATCGACCATATCCGGGTCAGGGCCCTCGACCGCAACGGCGAGCCGTTCGAGCGCGAGGTCACCGGTCTGCTGGCGGTCTGCATCCAGCACGAGATGGACCACCTCAAGGGCAAGCTGTTCGTGGACTACCTGAGCCCGCTGAAGCGCACACGCATCCGCAAGAAGCTGGAGAAGCAGCACAAGATCCGGGCCTGACCCGACGCGGAGCCAGCCAGAACATCAGCGGTGAACACAGACCGGGCACAGGCCCGGTCTTTTCGTATCCAGCCGGCGCATTTCCACCGCGCCGGAACCAGCCGATCAAGACGGAGATGATTGACCCGTGCGAGTCGTTTTTGCCGGAACCCCGGACTTCGCCGCTGCCGCCCTGCGGGGCCTACTTGCCGCCGGCCACCAGGTGGTGGCGGTCTACTCCCAGCCTGACCGGCCCGCCGGCCGCGGCCGCAAGCTCGCCGCCAGCCCGGTCAAGCAGGTGGCCCTGGACGCCGGCCTGCCGGTCTACCAGCCCGAATCCCTGAAAACACCCGAGGCCCAGGCCGAGCTGGCGGCGCTGGCGCCGGACGTGATGGTGGTGGCCGCCTACGGCCTGATCCTGCCGCCGGCGGTGCTGGCGATCCCCCGCCTGGGCTGCCTCAACATCCACGCCTCCCTGCTGCCGCGCTGGCGCGGCGCCGCCCCCATCCAGCGCGCCATCGCCGCCGGCGACACCGAAACCGGCATCACCATCATGCAGATGGACCGGGGCCTGGATACCGGCGCCATGCTGCTGAAAGTCGCCACCCCCATCGCGCCCGGCGACACCGGGGGCAGCCTCCATGACCGGCTGGCGGAACTGGGCAGCCATGCCATCGTTGACGCCCTGGCGCGGCTGGCCGATGGCAGCCTGACGGCCGAACCCCAGGACGACAGCCTGGCATGCTACGCCCACAAACTTGCCAAGGAGGAAGGGCACATCGACTGGCGCCGGCCGGCGGCGGACATTGCCCGTCAGGTGCGGGCCTTCAATCCCTGGCCCGGCAGCTACGCCGAGCTGGATGGCCAGCGCATCCGCATACATGAAGCCCAGCCGCTGCCGGGCGACGACAGCCAGCCCCCGGGCCGGGTCCTCGACCGCCAGCGCAGCGGCATCGATGTGGCCTGCGGCGAGGGCGTACTGCGCATCACACAATTGCAGTTGCCCGGGGCCCGGGCGCAATCCCCGGCGGACCTGATCAATGGCGGCAAGCCGGTTTTGCTGCCCGGCCAGGAGCTGCACTGAATGGCCGACCCCCAGCTACCGGTTCGAGTCGCCGCCGCCCAGGCCCTGCAGGCGGTCGAGCAGGGTCAGTCCCTGGCCCAGAGCCTGCCCCTGGCCCAGGCCCGGGTGGCCCCGCAGGACCGGCCCGAACTCCAGGCCCTGTGTTACGGCACCTGCCGCTGGTATCACCGGCTCGACAGTGAACTGGGCCGGCGCCTGAACAAGCCGCTGCGCCCTAACGACCGGGTTGTCCACCAACTCCTGCTGGTGGCGCTGTTCCAGTTGCGGCACAGCCAGCAGGCCGATTACGCCATCCTCAATGAGACCGTGGAAGCCTGCCGCGTCCTGGCCAAACCCCATCTGGCCGGCATGGTGAACGCGGTACTGCGGGCCGCCCAGCGGGAAGGCGAGCCCGACCACGGCTCTGAGTCAGCGCTCTACAGTCACCCCGAATGGATGGTGGAGAAACTGCGCCACAACTGGCCGGAGCACTGGCAGGCCATCCTCGCCGCCAACAACAGCCAGGCACCCATGACGCTGCGGGTCAATGCCCGTCAGATCGACCGGGACAACTACCTCAAATGGCTGCGGGACGACGGCATCGAGGCCAAGGCCACCGGCCACGCGCCTCACGGCATCCAGCTGGCGCGGCCGTTGCCGGTGGAGCGCCTGCCGGGCTTTGCCGATGGCGCCGTCAGCGTCCAGGACGAGGCCGCCCAGCTCTGCACCACCCTGCTGGACCTGGCCCCGGGGCAACGGGTGCTGGATGCCTGCGCCGCACCGGGGGGCAAGACCTGCGCCATGCTCGAGCAGCAGCCGGGGCTGGCGGAGGTCATCGCCATCGACCAGTCCGAGACCCGCCTGCCCCGAATCCGCGAGAACCTGGATCGCCTCGGGCTGGAGGCCATCCTGCTGGCCGCCGATGCCGGCGCCACCGGGGATTGGTGGGATGGCAGGCACTTCGACCGCATCCTGCTGGACGTGCCCTGCAGCGCCAGCGGCGTGATCCGCCGCAATCCCGACATCAAGCTGTTGCGCCGGGAAGGCGATATCGCTGCCCTGGCCAGGATCCAGCTGGGGCTGCTGGAGTCGCTCTGGCAGACCCTGACACCGGGGGGCCGGCTGGTGTACGCCACCTGCTCTGTATTCCCCCAGGAAAATCACCGTATAATTCAGCGCTTCCTGCGCCAGCAACCGGAGGCGGAGCTGGTGGCGCTGCCGGTACAATGGGGACTGGATACCGGCGCCGGGCGCCAGCTGCTGCCCGACCCCCAGGCCCAGGACGGTTTCTTCTATGCTGTCCTGGTGCGCCGTCACGACGGGGCGCCGAACGCACACACCAATGACCAGGGTAGCGGGCTATGAAGATCATCATCCTCGGGGCGGGGCAGGTGGGCGGCACACTGGCCGAGAACCTGGCCAACGAAGCCAACGACATCACCGTCATCGACAGCGACGGCCAGCGCCTGCGGGAACTCCAGGACCGGCTCGACATCCGCACCGTCCAGGGCCGCGGCTCCTACCCCACCGTCCTGCGCCAGGCCGGCGCCGAGGATGCCGACATGCTGATCGCCGTCACCAGCAGTGACGAGGTCAACATGGTGGCCTGCCAGGTCGCCTACTCCCTGTTCCGGACCCCCACCAAGATCAGCCGCGTGCGGGCCAACGCCTACCTGGCGCGGCGGGAGCTGTTCGACGAATCCGGTTTTCCCGTGGATGTGCTGATCAGCCCGGAGCAGGTGGTCACCGAGCACATCACCCGGCTGATCGAATACCCCGGCGCCCTGCAGGTGCTGGAGTTCTCCAAGGGCCTGGTGCGGCTGGTGGCGATCCGGGCCACCAAGGGCGGCCCGCTGGTGGGCCATGAGCTGTCCTTCCTGCGCTCCCACATGCCCAAGACCGACACCCGGGTGGCGGCCATCTTCCGCAAGGACCGGCCCATCATCCCCCAGGGCGATACCGTCATTGAGGACGGCGACGAGGTCTTCTTCATCGCCGGCACCGACCATATCCGCAAGGTGATGAGCGAGCTGCAGCCACTGGAGCGGCCCTACAAGAAGATCTTCATCTGCGGCGGCGGCAACATCGGCCAGCGCCTGGCGCGAACCCTGGAGGGCCGCTACCAGGTCAAGCTGCTGGAGCGGGATCGGGAGCGCTGTGTGATGCTGTCCGAAAGCCTGCGCAAGACCATCGTGCTGGAGGGCAACGCCGCCAACAAGGACATCCTGCTGGAGGAGAACATCGAGAAGACCGACGTCTTCTGCGCGGTCACCAACGACGACGAGGCCAACATCATGGCGTCCCTGCTGGCCAAGCGCCTGGGCGCCCGCAAGGTGCTGACCCTGATCAACAACCCGGATTACGTCGACCTGATCCAGGGTGGTGAGATCGATGTGGCCATCTCACCCCAGCAGACCACCATCGGCAGCCTGCTGACCCATGTCCGCAAGGGTGATGTGGTCAATGTGCACGCCCTGCGACGGGGTGCCGCGGAAGCCATCGAGGCCATCGCCCACGGCGACCACCGCTCCTCCAAGGTCGTGGGCAAGCGCCTGGACGAGATCCAGCTGCCGGAAGGCACCACCATCGGCGCCATCGTCCGCCACAATGAGGTGCTGATCGCCCACGACCACATCCGGGTGCAGCCGGACGATCACGTCATCCTGTTCCTGGTGGACAAGTCCCGCATCCGTGACGTGGAGCGCCTGTTCCAGGTCGGCCTGACCTTCTTCTAGGGCGGCGGCAACGGTGGCTTAGAAATACGCCGCGCAGAGGCGTATAATTCCGACCCTTCGATGCGCAGGGCCTGGCCGGCCGGCGCAACACTCAGACACAGCAGCAGGCAACCGTCGTGACAGACAAGGCAAGCAAGGGCGCAACAACACCGGACATCAAAACCTTTCAGGGCCTGATCCTGGCGCTGCAGAATTTCTGGGCCCAGCACGGCTGCGTGGTCCTGCAGCCGCTGGACATGGAAGTGGGCGCCGGCACCTTCCACCCCGCCACCTTCCTGCGGGCGATTGGCCCGGAGACCTGGAACGCCGCCTACGTCCAGCCCAGCCGCCGGCCCACCGACGGCCGTTACGGCGAGAACCCCAACCGCCTGCAGCACTATTACCAGTTCCAGGTGGTGCTCAAGCCGTCGCCAGACAACATCCAGGAGCTCTACCTGGACTCCCTCAAGGCCCTGGGCCTGGACCCGCTGGTGCATGACATCCGCTTCGTCGAGGACAACTGGGAGTCCCCGACCCTGGG
>NZ_JAWVZL010000019.1:0-48478 GCF_033722195.1 Marinobacter sp. | reverse complement strand
GTATCAGACACCCTTGGAGTTTGCCTCCGCTCTCCGACTTGGAAAAACTGATTCAAAAGTAACGGACATTACTAGGAATCAGCTGGATTAAAGACTGGGGGCAGGTCAGCACAGCAATAGTTGGATCGCCATGCCGAAAAGAGAGCAATGAAGGATAATCCTAGAAAGCCCGCCAAAACATCAGCTTGGCCGACTGGACGACAGATTAAGCAGTTTGTGTGGATGTTAAGCACTTTGTGTGGCGATTGTTAAGTACATTGTGTTGTCGTCCACAAAACCGCCAATCAGGGCTTCGCGCAAGATCCTATACTACGCATAATGTATATTATGTTAAAAAAGGTATTGGCTCATCTTAGGTTACGTCCAGCTTTCCTGCCCTAAAGCCGCTCAATGGCCTTCAGCAGAGAACTGAAGGCTTTCGAAAAGCTGCGCTCTGCCATCCGATCCATCAATCTTCCAAGCAGTGGTACCTGCACAGCCCCCTCAGAGATCCAGACCACACGCGTCTGTTCACCTTCGGGCTGCAGAACAATTTCGCCCTTCGTGTGCTGCACCGGGAACGGGCTGGATTTCTCGATGCGATAGTCCATCCGGTTGGGTCTTTCAAACCGCGTAATACGTTCCGTCAGCTCGAGCCTGCCGGCGCCGATAAGCCGGAGCGCACCGGTGCCGTTTTTCTCGTCTTTTCCCTCTTCAAGTAGCACAGACCTGCTAACACCCGGGAAGCGGTCATAGCGACCATGGTCTGCGATGGCCTCGAACACCGTTTCAATGTCCTTTCCAAGCACCCGCTCGACGTGAATGCGAAACATAGCTCCCCCTTTAATGACGCGCTGGCTCAAACAATACGCTTACGCTGGTTCAACAGAATGGGTTTTTGATGCTTTGATACCTTCGTGATGATCGAAGTGCGGCGCTGTTTCGCCTCTGGCTACGGGCGAGCGCCAATGTCTGAACCATCCCGCTTCTACTCCGCCTGGATACCCTGCCCCAATGCGATCGCATGGAATGGATGGGCATCCGCCCCGCACACGGTGAGCAAATTCGTGGTGCAATCCGGGACGATGAGTGACAGAGTCGAAATTGATAAAGTGCTGATGAATTCAGGTTTCTCAGGAGTTCATCGCAGTGGAATCCAACAAGTCGGTGTAGGAGGCCCAAGCAAGATGATCATAGCTGTAATTCTGGCCCTTGGGGTCACCGGGTGGGTCCATTACCGCTTGGCTTTCCAGGTTCCGGGTACCCTCCAGCTTTGGGTCGGACGCATCATGCTTCTATTGGTTGGCGCGGGTTTTGGCTGGGCGATGAGCCAGGTTTACACAGACACCCAGGGGCTCGCCGCGACATGGGTTTTCATAACCTCTTTCGGCGTAGCTCATCTGCCCGCCGCCATCATCCTCTGGCTCAAAAAGCAGAGAGATAAGAACTGAACTCCGGCCGATTTCCGATCCGACTGCGGGAGACGGCTTCCCCCACCAGGCGAGTAGGTTCACTCGCTGCACGAGCTAAAAATCCCCTTCCGGGCCAGATCCTCCCGTGAAACTCAACCGGTGCATCGCTTTTAACCTGCGGCCTAGGATTTCCGCCAGTTCCGCGCTATCGGCCAAGGCGGGAGAAAACGCCACGTACAGCGCTTCCTTTGCCGCAAGCCCGGCATGTCTCAGCGGATTCTCGAGACCTCTTGATTGGAAGTGGTAATTGAGAACCTGCTCTTCTGCGACCAGAGCATCGATGCGCCCCAATTGCAGCATCTTGACGAGCCGCGGCAGGACCTTGTTGCCTTTCAGAACGGCCACCCGCGCCGGATCCGCCTCATGGGCACGGATGTAATCTTCGTAGAGGCTTCCGTAGGAATAATCCTGAATCACTCCAATGCGGACTTCATCCAGAGACTTGAGTCCGCGAAATGTCCAGGTTTGTGAAGGCAGCGTGAAAAAACTGTGGTGAGCAAATGCCAGAGGTTGTGAGGGAAAATGAAAGTCCGGTGTTTCGCGCAGCCCTACTCCAACAATCGCATCGTATACGCCATCCCGCACTCCGATGATCGCGCGGCTCCAGGGAATTTGAAGGTAGTTTATCTGGTAGCCGTCCTGTGCCAGGGCAGATTTCGCGCTGTCCACGAGCGTCCCCTGGGTGTTCGGAACAGCCAGGCAATTGAAAGGGCACCACTCGTCGCCCACCAGAGTGATCACTCGATCCTGGGCCAACGCCACCGTGCTCAGTAAGCAGAGCACAATCAGGGCGCTACTCCTCCATCTCTTCATGGCAGTATCCGGTCAGCGCGCACAGTCGATGCAGTAAAGATTGGTTGGGTCGATCTCCAGGCGTTTCGGATTGATGGGCTCGCCACATTCCAGGCATTCCCCATACTCTTCCCGCTCTATCCGGAGCAGCGCCGCGTCGATCAGCCGTAACTGGTGTTCCGCCCGTTCCTTGCCCGCCTGGGCCAGAGCCTGGCTTTGCAACGCGTCCATGCGTGACAGACGCCCGACGCTTTGCTGGTCCAGTTGAACCGTTGCGCTGGTTTCATCCCGCACTTCCCGAGTTGAAAGCAGATCGTCACGTCGCTCAAGCAACCGTTGGCGAAATTTCTCTTGTTCTCTCGGCCTCATTCGTTGATCTCCTGCCTGCGGGGCCACTTTGTACTCTACTTACAGGTCTAAAAATCACCCGGAAAACTTACTTTCAATATCACCTCTGGTATACTCCGCGCCCTCTTTTGCGTGATGCATTCACTTTAACCAAGACACTGACACCAGACTGTGACGATCCTTCCGCCCTAGCGTTCAAGCACTACCCCGCCCTCGGTTATCTGTTGAGCAAGGTTTACACCTCTACGGATTTTACCTGACCCGGTACCCGGACTGTCTTGCTCCGCTGCACGGATGATCAAGGTCCTGGTCCCTGAAAATCATGGTTTTTAACTCCAACCGGATTCACTGAATATGCTCAGTCGTATACGAAGCAACTGGTTTTCCAATATCCGCGGCGACCTGCTCGCCGGCATCGTGGTGGCCCTGGCGCTGATTCCCGAGGCCATTGCCTTCTCCATCATCGCCGGTGTGGATCCGAAAGTCGGCCTCTACGCGTCCTTCTGTATTGCGGTGGTGATCGCGTTCGTGGGCGGCCGGCCCGGGATGATCTCGGCGGCCACTGGCGCCATGGCGCTGCTGATGGTGACCCTGGTAAAGGAGCATGGCCTGGAATACCTGCTGGCCGCCACGCTGCTGACCGGTGTGCTGCAGATCGTCGCGGGTTACCTCAAGTTGGGGGCGCTGATGCGGTTCGTGTCCCGCTCGGTGGTGACAGGGTTCGTGAACGCCCTGGCGATCCTCATTTTCATGGCCCAGCTGCCGGAGCTGACCGGCGTGACCTGGCATGTGTATGCCATGACCGCCGCCGGGCTGGGCATTATCTATCTGTTCCCCCTGATTCCGGTGATCGGGCGCCTGGTGCCCTCCCCGCTGATCTGTATCGTGGCGCTGACGGCCGTTGCCATGATCTACAACATCGACATCCGCACCGTCGGTGACATGGGCCAGTTGCCCGACACCCTGCCGATTTTCCTGTGGCCGGACGTGCCCCTGAACCTTGAGACCCTGATGATCATCCTGCCCTACTCCGTGGCTCTGGCCGTGGTGGGTTTGCTGGAGTCGATGATGACCGCCACCATCGTGGATGACCTCACCGACACCAGCAGTGACCGCCACCGGGAGTGCAAGGGCCAGGGCATTGCCAACATCGGCTCCGGCCTGCTGGGCGGAATGGCTGGCTGTGCAATGATTGGCCAGTCCATTATCAATATAAAGTCCGGCGGCCGGACCCGACTTTCGACACTGACGGCAGGCGTCTTCCTGCTCATTATGGTTTTGGTGCTGGACGCCTGGCTGGTTCAGATTCCCATGGCCGCTCTGGTGGCGGTGATGATCATGGTGTCCATCGGTACTTTCAGCTGGGCTTCGGTTAAGAACCTTCGGGAACACCCGCTGTCCACCAACATCGTCATGGTGGTGACCGTGATCGTAGTGGTGGCAACCCACAATCTGGCTTTCGGCGTTCTGGCCGGCGTGCTTCTGGCGGCGCTGTTTTTTGCCAACAAGGTTGGCCACTACATGCTGGTGACCAGCGAGTATGACGAGGCCACTGACACCCGGACCTACAATGTGGTGGGCCAGGTGTTCTTCAGTTCGTCCGAGAAATTCATCGCCTCCTTCGACTTCAAGGAAGCTACCGACAGGGTCGTGATCGACCTGAGCCGGGCCCACTTCTGGGACATCACAGCCGTGGCCGCCCTGGACAAAGCCGTGGTCAAATTCCGCCGCGAGGGTGCCGACGTAGAGGTCATTGGCCTGAACGAAGCCAGCGCCACCATCGTCGACCGGTTTGGCGTACATGACAAACCCGATGCCGTAGAACAGCTGATGGGCCACTGACGGAGTTGAAGCTATGACAATCGAAGAACACAAGAGAGAGGCCCTTCAGACTCTGCACGTTGTCGCCTGCATTGACGGCTCCGAGGCAGCCCTGGCCGTATGTGACTACTCGGCCTGGGCCAGCCGCCGCATGGAAGCTCCGCTGATGCTTCTGCACGTGCTGGATGAGGAGAAATACCCCGCCAGAACCGATATGAGTGGTAACATCGGCCTGGGCAGCCGCGAGCACCTGCAGGAAGAGCTGGTGAACCTGGACCAGGAGCGCAACAAGCTTGCCCTCAAGCATGGTCACCTGCTGCTGGATGAGGCGGAACAACGGGTTATGGCCGCCGGCGCCGAGAAACCCGCCAAGCGCCAGCGCCACGACGACCTGGCGGGCTCACTGGTGGATCTGGAGCCCGAATCCCGGCTGTTTGTCATGGGGCTCCACGGCGAAAGCAGCGCCGCCGCGGGCCGGCATGTTGGCAGCCAGCTGGAGACCGTGATCCGCAGTGTGCACCGGCCGGTCTTCCTGGTGCCGGACGACTTCACCCCACCCCGCAGCGCGATGCTGGCGTTTGATGGCAGCCCGACGGCTTTCAGAAGCATTGAGTTGCTGGCCGGCACCCCGGTCTTCAGTGGCATGCCGCTTCATCTGGTGATGATCGGGTCGGACACCGATGAGCATCGGGCGCAACTGGAGCGGGCCAAGGCGGCGCTGGATAGCCATGGCATGGACATTCACATGGCCATTCGCGACGGCGACGTGGAGCAGGCGCTGCATGCCTACCAGGAGGAGCACGACATCGACGTGCTGATCATGGGCGCCTATGGCCACTCCCGCATCCGCCAGTTCCTGGTGGGCAGCACCACCACCAAGATGCTGGAAACGGCAAAAAAACCCCTGGTGATACTGCGCTGAGTGAGCGCTGGGCTGATCAGTGCAGGGTTCTGTACACGGCCGCGCGACGCCGCTCAGTGAACGGCAGCGACGGCCAGTTCAGGTAATCCGCGAAGAAGTCGGTCTGACGGGAAGCATCCAACAGAACAGCCACACAGCTCTCAAGCGCAGCACGATCGCCGGAGGGCGCTGTGTTAAGGGTGTCCAGCAGACTTTCCAGTGCCCGCTCGATGACCCGCTGGGCTCCCGCTGACTCGCCCTGGTTGCCAAGGACCCGGGAGACCAGGATGGCCGAAAGTGTCAGTTCTGTATGCATGCCGGTCTGGCCATCAACCAGATCCAGGCACGCCAGGTCGAAGGCGCTGCCCGACAGGCAGATCACATCCTTCCATTGCCCCTGCTCGCTGCTGGTGTAGGCGTTTTCCATCCAGAAGTGCCAGAGATCCCTGCGTTCCTGCGAGCTCAGGTCGGAAAACTGGCGGCGATGATTGGGGCACAAAAATTCCATGGGGCTCTCCCTGTCTGTTGGCTCAAATGATAATAGATATCATTCGCAAAACCTTCAAGGAGAATTGACTGCAATTCTTGCCGCCGAGGCCGTCGAGAATAACTGCGGCCTATTCGGTTTCCGGCTCTGACTCCCAATGCATGAAACTGACCCGGTCCCGGGCGAAGGTGACCTGGCTGCCGTCCGGCCGGGTGAGCACGAACTCCCGGGTGAACAGATTGACGCTCAGATCCCCGGTAAGCTCGCACTCGGTTTTCACGCAGTCGTCCAGCAGCACCGTGACATTCTGCTTGCGCTCGAACAGCGGCGCCAGAAACAGCGCAATGAGGACGATCAGCGGCAAGAGCCACCAGAACCGGATGTGGCGGGTCAGGCTGCCTGGCTCGTGGTTGAATAACATGGGATTGTTCCTGTCGGTGTCTTCCGGCCGCGGCTGGCCGTTTTCGGGCGCAAGAATAGCGCATCTGACCGCGTCACGTCCTATCAACTCGTTGATCGGGGCGCCGCTAATGGCGGTCATCATCGGTCTGGGCCGACTGGTATCCGACCACGGCTCACTCAAGGGTCTGTATCTACTGGCGCGCATCCGCCGGTCCGGCATCAGTCCGGATTACATGGCGCCCTCCATCTGAACCCGGTCGGACTTCCCTGTATTCGCTTTCTCGTATATTCTGTTTCCCGCATATACCGATAACGGCATATTTGAGGCCCGTGATGGAAAACCGCCGTCGTGTCCTGTTTGTCTGTACCGCCAACAGCGCCCGCTCACTGATGGCGGAAGCCATCCTCAGGGATATGGCGGGGGAGCAGTTCGAAGTGTCCAGCGCCGGCACCCAGCCTGGCGCGCCTCACCCCCTTGCCCTGCAAGCGCTGACAGCGGCCGGTTTGCCGGTAGATGGCCTTTACAGCAAGTCCCTGCAGGCGATGACCGGCGGCCACTGGGATTACGTCATCACACTGTGCGACAAGGCGGCCCGGGAGTGCGGGCCCCTGCCCTCGATGGGCCAGATGATCGCCTGGGACTTCCCGGATCCGGTGCCCGGTAACCGCCAGGCCACGTTTACCATGGTCATGAAGGAGATTCGTGAGCGCATCGGCCTGTTCGTGATGGTTCACCAGAAGGCCGTCCATCGGCCCGTCCGGTATTCCCCGGCGGGCATCTTCAAGGCCCTGGGGGACGACAACCGGCTGGCGACGCTGTTGCTCATCCAGCAGCAGGAAGAGCTCTGCGTGTGCGAACTCACCGCAGCCATGGCGCTGTCCCAGCCCCGTATCAGCCGCTATCTCGGGCAGTTGCGTGATCAGGTCCTGGTGGAGGATGAGCGCCGGGGCCAGTGGATCTACTACCGCCTGCACCCGGCCCTGCCGGACTGGGTGATCACCACCCTGCGAGCCGCCCGGGAGGAGAACCGGAGTGAACTCGAGCCCATGCTGGCCCGTCTGGCCGCCATGCCTGAACGCCCCAACCGCGCGGACTGCGCCTGACCCATCACTTCCTGAAAAACGGAGACAAGGAATGACCAAACTCAAAGTCGGCATCAACGGATTCGGGCGTATCGGGCGCTTGGCCCTGAAGGCGGCCTTCGACTGGCCGGACATGGAGTTCGTCGCCATCAACGACCCGGGCGCGGATGCGGCCACCCTGGCCCACCTGCTCAACTTCGACAGCGTGCATGGCCGCTGGCATCACGAGGCCACCGCCGACGGCGAGCAACTGGTGATCGGCAGTCACCGTATCCGGGTCAGCGCCAACACGGCCATCGCCGACAGCGACTGGTCCGGCTGTGACCTGGTGCTGGAGTGCAGTGGCCGGATGCGGTCGGTGCAGTTGCTGGAGGCGTACCTGCAACAGGGTGTCCGGCGGGTGCTGGTATCGGCGCCGGTGAAGGAAGCCGGTGCCAAGAATATCGTCATGGGCGTCAACGATCACGAGTACGACCCGTCCAGCCACCGCATCGTGACCGCAGCTTCCTGTACAACCAACTGCCTGGCTCCGGTTGTTAAAGTAATACATGAGACTTTGGGTATCCGTCACGGTTCCATCACCACCATCCACTGCCTGACCAATACCCAGACCATCCTGGATGCGCCACACAAGGATCTGCGCCGGGCGCGTGCCTGCGGCAGTTCACTGATCCCCACCTCCACCGGCTCCGCCACCGCCATCATCGAGATTTTTCCGGAGCTCAAGGGTCGGCTTGATGGCCACGCTGTGCGGGTACCGCTGGCCAACGCCTCGATTACCGACTGTGTGTTTGAGGTGGAGAAGGCAACGGACCGGGACACCGTCAACCGATTGCTGCGGGAGGCTTCTGAGGGACCGCTTCGGGGCATTCTCGGCTACGAGGAGCGGCCCCTGGTGTCCATCGACTACAAGACCGACCCCCGCTCCGCCATCATAGACGCGCCCTCCACCATGGTGGTCAACGGCACCCAGGTGAAGCTCTACGCCTGGTACGACAACGAGTGGGGCTACGCCAACCGTACCGTTGAGTTGGCCCGCAAGGTGGGTGCCGCCTGACATGGATGCCGCGGTTCGCCAGTACCTGATCATCACCGGCAACTACTGGGCCTTTACCCTCACCGACGGCGCCCTGCGCATGCTGGTGGTGCTGCATTTTCACCAGCTGGGTTATTCGCCGCTGGAAATCGCCCTGCTGTTCCTGTTCTACGAGTTGTTCGGGGTGGTGACCAACCTGGTGGGTGGCTACCTGGGGGCCCGCGTGGGCCTGAACCGCACCATGAACATCGGCCTGTTTCTGCAGATTCTGGCGCTGGCGATGCTGACGGTACCGGCGGCGATGCTGACCGTGCCCTGGGTGATGGCGGCCCAGGCGCTGTCCGGTATCGCCAAGGACCTCAACAAGATGTCGGCCAAGAGTGGTATCAAGCTGCTGGTGCCCGGCAGTGAACAGGGCAGGCTCTACAGATGGGTGGCCCTGCTCACCGGCTCCAAGAACACCCTAAAGGGCGTCGGCTTCTTCCTCGGCGGCGCGCTGCTTATGCTGGCAGGATTCCAGGGCGCGGTCGTCATCATGGCCGGGGTCCTGGCACTGGTGTGGCTGGCCAGCCTGGTGCTGCTGCGCCAGGAGCTGGGCCGCAGCAAGGCCAGACCCAAGTTCCGGGACATCCTGTCCAAGAGCCGGGCCATCAACATTCTGTCTCTGGCACGGATGTTCCTGTTCGGCGCGCGGGACGTGTGGTTCGTGGTGGCCCTGCCGGTCTACCTGCACACCGCATTTGGATGGGATTACTGGCGGGTCGGTGGTTTCATGGCCCTATGGATCATTGGCTACGGCGCCATCCAGGCCCTGGCCCCGACCCTGACCCATCGCAGGGCGGACGTTCTGCCCGGGCGCGGCTCAGCGGCTCTCTGGGCCGGGGCATTGACCATAATCCCCGCCACCATTGCCCTTGCGCTGGGCACCGGTATTTCGCCCCAGATGGTATTGGTGGGCGGCCTGTTGCTGTTCGGCGCACTCTTCGCCGTCAACTCCTCACTGCACAGTTACCTGATTGTCAGCCTGGCCCGTGCCGATGGCGTATCGCTGGATGTGGGCTTCTATTACATGTCCAACGCCATGGGCAGGTTACTGGGCACCCTGCTTTCCGGGGCCATCTTCCAGGTCTACGGCATCCAAGCCTGCCTCTGGGTCTCCTCGCTGATGCTCCTGGTGGCCACATGGGCGGTGGCACGGCTCCCCGAGGCCGCAGGCCCCACGCCTGCGTCAGCTGATCAGGAGCAGATTCTGTAGTAGCGACACTACAGGGTCACTCCGGGCCCGTGCTAACCTCATGACGCTGAGTGTCAGCACCTCGAGGCTGCCACCGACAGTAGTCTGCGACGGAGAGCCACACCCGGATGCACACCTGGCTGATCACGAATCCGAGATCCGGCTCCGGCGAGCGCAACGCGGCCTTCTGGGGGGCGCAGCTGCGGGAGGCCGGTTTCAGCAGCTGGACCGACTGCGACCTGACCGACACCTCCTGGTCCGACCGGGTGGAAGCCGGTGACCGCTTGCTCGTGGCCGGTGGCGACGGCTCGGTGAACCGTGCCGCCAGCCTGGCTCTGAAAACCGGCGCCATCCTCGGCGTACTGCCCTCCGGCACCGCCAATGACTTTGCCCGTCACCTGAACCTGCCGGACGATCCCATCGAACTCTGCCGCCTGATGTACCGGGCCCCCGTCCAGCGTGTGGACGTCTCCTGGCTCAATCAGCGGCTGTTCCTCAACGTGGCCCACATAGGTCTTGGCACCTGGCCGACCCGGGATGCGGATGACCGCAGCAAGCGCCTGCTGGGCCGGTTCAGCTACGGCGCCGTGCTCATCCGCAGGCTCTGGGTCCACCGGGGCTTCCACGCCGACATTCAGGGTGAGAACGCCAGGCTCAGCGGGCGCTGGCTCTCGATTGCCATAGCGAATGGTGTCTTCTACGGCGGCGGCAACCAGATTCCCGAGAGCCGCATTGATGACGGCTGCCTGGATATCGTGGCGGTCCGGCCACGCTCCCGCCTGAGGCTCATCGCCACCTACCTTGCGGTTGGACTGCTGCGGCTGCCGATCCAGAGTCAGTCCACGGTGGTGCACTTGAAAAGCCGGTGGTGCCGGATTCGCCCCCACCGTCAAAAACTGGTGACCGCCGACGGCGAAGAAGCCGGCCACAGTCCGGTCGACGTGCAATGCGACGGCGGCGCCCTGAAAGTGGTCAGCGCCGGCCTCTGGCGTCCCTTCTGACGTTAAACGCAACACTCCCGCTACTTGTCCGCTCGGGCCAGCCGCTGACTGAAAAACGTTCAGCGGTTGATACTGGAGAAATTGTCTACACATAAGAGGTAAGTGCTGGCGATCTTTCGTCAAGTCACTCGAATACAGCCAACAAGGAGACACGAATGATGGGGTATCGCATTCTGTTCAGCTTCGCGATTGTATCGATGTTGACGGCCTTTCCCGCCCTGGCGGCGAACAAGGCCCAACAGAACCCGGACAATGCCACAGTTGCCGTCAGCGGTACGGTCGCCAAGGCTGACGCCCAGGACAGCTTCGTGCTGGATTACGGCACCGGCACTGTCCGCGTGGAAATGGACGACTGGCACAAGGTCAACAAGCCCGGTAACGTCCTGGAAGGAGACAAGGTCAAGGTATACGGTCGTGTCGACCGTGATATCGAAGAGACCGCCACCATTGAGGCCAAAAGTGTCTACCTGCCGAATCTGGGTATCCGTTTCGAGCAGAGCGCCGCGGATGAAGAATCCATGGTAGGCGTTGATCTGGCTTCCGCTCAGTCCGTCAATGTGGGCGATGTGGCCGTCACCGGCCGGGTGGACAGCATTGACGACCGGGTGTTCACGCTGAATACCGGTTTTCAGGCGTTCACCGTCGACACTTCCCGGATGGACTACAACCCGCTCAAGAATCCCGGCCTCCGTGATCGCGCGGTGCGCGTCGGTGACCGGGTAACGGTCCAGGGCACCCTGTCCAGTGACCTCTTCGAGCTGGGCAAGATGAATGCGGATGCCGTCGTCATTCGCGTTAACAGCCGCTACGGCATCGACCAGCCGTGGGATGGGCCCAATCCACGGGCGCCGGCCACCCAGCCCAAGCCGGTGCTTTGACAGCGATGGGGGCCTGATCTGATCAGGAAGTAACTGGGGCGGTATGGCATGAGCCGTACCGCCCTTCTCTACTCCGGCGCAAAATACAGCCGCAGTTGCGGAAAGAAACTCAGGAAGTGCGCCTCCAGCGCCGCGTCCAGCGGTCTGATTTCCTCGATGATTCCGGCAAACTCATTGGCAAAGCGGATCCGACCGGCGACCCGGTCCAGGGCGAAGCCGATGTTTGTCAGGTCCTCATAGGATTCCAGCCAGTTATCCTCGATCATCCGTCTGGTCACCCGGGCCATGGCTTCGGGCATCAGATAGCGGCCCTGCGCCAGGTCCCGATAGGCGTTGTCGATGAACTCGGCCTTGGGGGTATTGGCGAAGGCGTCCCAGTGTCGCAGCAGGTAATGATCGAACAGGATGTCCAGGGCGACGCCGGCGAAACGGCGGCGCTTGCTGGAGAACAGGCGCTTTGCCGCCAGTACATCCGGGTGCTGGTCGGTGAAGGCATCGACGGCACGATGGTTTTCCAGGCCCCGGCGAACTTCCGCCGGCAACTGCTGGGGGTCCAGGCCCCGGGCAAAGTCACCGAGCAGATTGCCGACCCGGGCCTCCATGGAGGGCGGAGAAAGGTACAGGTGAGCGAGGTGGTTCAACCGGTCGCACCTCCGTTTTTTAACGCATGAGTGTCGATTTTGTGGCACTGTGAGAGTAACCTACCGGTTTTTCAAGGCTGACCCTGCTGAAGTGACCCTGTCAGAATGAAAGACCTATCACCGGTGACCTACATTGCCAGCATTATGCTCGTGTTGCTGAGCATTTTCATGTCACTTCCGGTGCTCATGGTGTTCTTCACGGAAGCCCCGAACGCTGTGGCGTTCATCAACTCCGCGATTTTCTCGCTGACCCTGGGCGTGCTGGGCCTGATCCTGACCCGGGGCCACTCCCGCTACCTGAAACCCCGCTCCATGTTCATCCTGACCGTGGGCAGCTGGTTGCTGGTTTCCCTGTTCTCGGCGCTGCCGTTCTATTTCAGCAATCTCAACCTGTCCCTCACCGATGCCCTGTTCGAGAGCATCTCCGGCATCACCACCACCGGCTCCACGGTGCTGACGGGGCTCGACCAGACCTCGCCGGATATCCTGCTGTGGCGGTCGGTTCTGCAGTGGATCGGCGGCATCGGCATCATCGGCATGTTCGTGGCGGTACTGCCCTTCCTCGGTATCGGCGGCATGCGGCTGTTCACCACCGAGTCGTCGGAGTGGACCGACAAGGCCCTGCCGCGGATGAAGACCCTGGGTCGCGGCCTGATGCTGGTGTACATCACCTTCAGCCTGGTGGCGGTGCTGACCTACTGGGCCTCTGGCATGACTTTCTTCGACGCGCTGAACCACGGCCTTACATCCATCGCGACCGGTGGCTTCTCCACGTCGGATCAGTCCATGGGCAAATTCGACTCCAACCTGATCCTGATCGAGGCGTCGGTCTTCATGGTCCTCGGAGCGCTGCCCTTCTTCCTGTACGTCCGTGAACTCAATGGCCAGCACGGGGTGCTGTGGCGGGATCAGCAGGTGCGTGCCTTCCTGCTGCTGGTGCTGGTGGTGGCCTCGGCCATGACCCTGTTCCGCTGGTTCAACGAACACGGCGACCCGTTCAGCACCTTCGCCCATACGCTGTTCAACATAACCTCCATCATCACCACCACAGGCTATGCGTCCCAGGACTATCAGCTCTGGGGGCCGTTCGCCTTTGCCGCCTTCTTCTTCCTGATGTTCGTGGGGGGCTGCTCCGGCTCCACCAGTGGCGGCATGAAGATCTTCCGCTTCCAGCTGTCCATGATGGTGCTGCGTGAGCAGTTCAAGCGTCTGCTCCACCCCCGTGCGGTGCTGACACGGAACTTCAACGGTCGTGCGGTCAGCGACGAAATCATCGCCTCCATGATCGCCTACGCGTTCATCTTCCTGGTCTGCCTGCTGGTGGGTACCCTGGCGCTGTCCCTGCTGGGCCTGGACTTTATCACCAGCCTGTCGGGCGCCCTCACCTCACTGACCAACGTGGGCCCGGGGCTGGGAACCATCATCGGGCCGGCAGGTACCTTCCAGAGCCTGCCGGACGCCGCCAAATGGGTTCTGTGCCTCGGTATGATCGCCGGCCGGCTGGAACTGCTCAGTGTGCTGGTGGTGGTCTCTCCTGGCTTCTGGAAAGGCTAATCCAGCTTCAGGTGTTTGCGCAGGAAGGCCCCGATGTCCTGTATTTCCTCCATGCAGACGCTGTGGTCCATCGGGTAGGTCTGGTACTCCGGTTTGTAACCCATCTCAGTCAGAGTGGTGACACTTTGGCGACCCAGCACTTCCGGCACCATGGGGTCGTGGATGCCGTGGTAGATCTTGATGGGGATGTTGCGGTTCGCCGCTGACGGCTGCACGGTCTTGGCGCTGGCGAAATAGGTGGACAGGCCCAGGATGCCGGCCAGCGGTTCCGGGTAGCTCAGGCCCACCTGGTAGGCCACGGCGCCGCCCTGGGAGAAGCCGGCGATCACCATCCGGTCGGTGGCGACGCCGCGCTCCACTTCCCGCTCGATCAGGCGGTTGACAGCCTCCGCTGACTGCATCAGCTGCTCGGTGTCGATGGCCCGTTCCACGTCCATGGCCTTGATGTCGTACCAGGCCGGCATCCGCATCCCGCCGTTGATGGTAACCGGCAGCATCGGTGCATGGGGGAAGACGAAACGGACAGCGGCGCCTTCCGGCAGGCCAAGGTGTGGTACCACCGGTTCGAAGTCATGACCGCTGGCCCCCAGGCCATGCAGCCAGATCACGCTGGCGTCGGGCGTCGGCCCGGTTTCGATTTCGACACACTTGAGAATGCTCACAAAGTCCCTCACTTGGTTCATTGGGCGGAAATGGCCTCGATTGTACTGTATCGGCGCAGGTTCCGCAGTTGCCCCGGCCGTGCAGTCGATGAAACCTCCGGAAAGGATTACCATGGGGCATGAGCCGACTTTGTTCTTCCTGAGGGAACGAGGGACGCAGAAGAATGACAGGAGACGCGTAATGACGAACGTTCACCAGGTGGCCGACACCGGCCTCCGGGATACCGCCACATCCGCGGAGGCGCCGGTCACGGCAAGCCCTCGCCGACACACCACCGACTGGCACCTGAACAAGGTCATCGACGGCCTGCGCGAGGCCCGCCACGACTGGCGCCAGCGTCATGGCCGCGAGCTGGAGCTGGGCAGCCGGGAACTGCCCTCCCACGCCGCCATCCACAAAGCCATGGATACCCTGTGCGGCATTCTCTTCCCGATGCGTCTGGGACCACCGGAGCTGAACAAGGAAGGTGAGGATCATTACGTGGGCTATATGCTCAACAGCGTGCTCAATGTGTTCCATACCCAGGTGGCCCTGGAGGTGGACTATAAAAAGAACGGCGCCACCTCCATCGATCCGCTGCAGGCGGTGCGCCAGTTCGCCGAGCGCCTGCCGCAGATCCGCCGGACCCTGGACCTGGACGTGACCGCCGCCTATCGCGGGGACCCCGCGGCGACCTGCGTCGACGAGGTGCTGATCTGCTACCCCGGCGTCTACGCGGTGATTTACCACCGGGTCGCCCACGAGTTCTACAAGCTCGGGTTGCCGCTGATCGCCCGCATCATCTCGGAAAAGGCACACTCCGCCACCGGCATCGACATTCATCCGGGCGCCACCATCGGCCAGGAGTTCTTTATTGACCACGGCACCGGTGTGGTGATTGGTGAGACCGCCATCATCGGCAACCGGGTCCGGCTCTACCAGGCCGTCACCCTGGGTGCGGTGCGGTTCCCGGAAGATGAGAGCGGGTCGCTGAAGAAGGGCGAACCACGGCATCCGATCGTGGAGGACGACGTGGTGATCTATGCCGGTGCCACCATCCTGGGCCGGATTACCATCGGCAAGGGCACGGTGATAGGCGGTAATGTCTGGCTGACCCGCAGCCTGCCGGCCAACAGCCAGATCTCCCAGGCCTCCTCCCGCAACTCCCGGGACTGCGTTACCGACGACTGCCTGGAAATCTCCACCCGCGGCAAGAAATAGCCTCGAACGGGCCCGAGCGGATGGTCAGTCCGCTCTGGCCTTGAGCGCGCTGATCACCGGATTGGCATACATGGCCAGCAGGAAGGGCCGGTAGGCGGGATCGCAGGCCTCGAGGCGGCGGTTCATCTCGGCTTCCGCCGCTTCCAGTTCCGCCGGGGTCCAGGCCTCCGCCGTCACCACCGTATCCCGGGAGCGCTCCGGCAGCTCGTGGGCGTCCGGGTGTACCGCGAGCTGGTTGTAGGCCACCAGGTTGGACGCGTGCAGGTGGTAATGGGTGTGCATGTCCTGGTCGATCATCTGCGCCAGTTCCCGGGCGCTGTCCGGGGCCTCGGCGATGCGCTGGCCGAAATGCACGTGGACATGGCCCTTGAATCCGGTAAGACCCTTGACGATCTGGTCGCTGTCCTCGTTGGGCGCTTTGGTGTAGCTGCCGGTACGCTGGCGGATTTCCAGTTCCCGGGCCTTGTCGGCGTCACAGGGGTCGTATTCGTAGGCAATGGACACCGGCACGATATTGAGCTTGTTCATGGCCTCGGCAAAACCTTCCCCGCTTTTCTTGCGGTGCATGTAAAACATCTTGGTTATGGCCGGGTCGGTCCCGTCGATGCCGTCCTTGGCCCGGCCTTCCCGCTGGGCGATCCAGATGCTCTCGTTGGTGTCGATGCTGTGATTGATGAACGCCGACAAGGTCAGGTAGGCATCCCGCATCTCCCGCGGGCTGGGAATGTTGCGGCGCACCACGAAACTCTTGTTGAGCCGCATCAGTTCGGCAAAGACCCGGTTCTGCAGCAGGTTGTCACCGATGGCGATGCGGGTGGTGTGAAAGCCCCGGGTGAACAGCAGGTAATTGACCACCATGGGGTCGAAGACGATGTCCCGGTGGTTGGAGATGAACAGATGGGCCCGATCCGGATCCAGGGCGTCAAGGCCCGAGCAGGTCACCCGGGTGGTGGTGTTGTCCACGAGCTGGCCCACGTAGGTGGACAGCCGGCCCTGGATATCCTCGATGGTGGTGGCGTCGCCGAAGCGCTCCTTCAGCCAGCGCTGAACCTGGCGTCGCACCAGGCCGGGGAACCATCGGCTCAGGGTGGGTGATTTGAATCTGGCCACCATGTCCAGAAACCCGTCATCCTGCAGCAGGCGGGCGATGGCGTCCTGGGTTTCGGCGTCTCCGTAGGGCCGGATGGCGTCAAATTCCTGCATGCGGGTCCTGTTGTTTTGGTAATTTTCGGGCCAGATGGCGTCAAAAACGCCCTTTAGTGTACCTCTTTACCCGGCACTCTGCCCAACTCGATGTGAGCCGCGTCCGGCGGTGGATTCTGCTACCATAGCGATCACTTTGACAAGCCGACCGACGCACAACAGGACAATACAGCCCCGTATGGATTTCCAGCAACTGAGCCGACAGCGCCCCGCCAACGCCGGGCAGGCCCCGGAAACCGTTCTGCAGCAGGTTTTTGGCTACGACCATTTCCGGCCATTGCAGGGTGAGATCATCGAGGAGGTGGTGGCCGGCCGGGATGCCCTGGTGCTTATGCCCACCGGCGGCGGCAAATCCCTGTGCTACCAGGTGCCGGCCCTGGTCCGCCCCGGCACCGGCGTGGTGATTTCGCCGCTGATCGCACTGATGCAGGACCAGGTGGCGGCCCTGCAGCAGCTGGGGGTACGCGCTGCGTTCCTCAATTCCACCATGGACATGCACCAGGCCCGGGAAACCGAGAACGCCCTCCTCACCGGTGAGCTGGACCTGCTCTACTGTGCACCCGAGCGCCTGCTGCAGGCCCGCACCCTGGATCTTCTGCACCAGGCGTCGGTGTCCCTTTTCGCCATTGACGAAGCCCACTGTGTGTCCCAGTGGGGGCATGATTTTCGCTCCGACTATCTGGGCCTGGACATCCTTGCCCGAGAGTTTCCACAGGTGCCCCGCATCGCCCTGACCGCAACCGCCGATGAGCGCACCCGCAAGGAAATCGCCGAGCGCCTGTCGCTGACCGGAGCGCGGCATTTCATCAGCGGCTTCGACCGCCCCAATATCCAATATCGGATCGCGCCAAAAACCAATGCCAACAAGCAGCTGGTGGACTTTATTAAAGCGGAACATCAGGGCGATGCCGGCATTGTCTACTGTCTGTCCCGCAACAAGGTGGAGGCCACCGCCCGACTGCTCCACAGCAAGGGCTATACTGCTCTGCCCTACCATGCCGGCCTGCCGCCGGAAGTGAGGGCCCGTCATCAGGAGCGGTTCCTGCGGGAAGACGGGGTCATCATCGTCGCCACCATCGCCTTCGGCATGGGCATCGATAAACCGGATGTGCGCTTCGTCGCCCACCTGGACCTGCCCAAGAGCCTCGAGGCCTATTACCAGGAAACCGGCCGCGCCGGCCGTGACGGCAATCCCTCCACCGCCTGGATGGTTTACGGCCTGCAGGATGTCATCAAGTTGCGCCAGATGCTGGAGGGCTCCATGGGCTCGGACCATTTCAAGCGTCTGGAACGCCAGAAAATGGATGCCATGCTGGGGTTGTGCGAAATCACCAGTTGCCGACGCCAGGCGCTGCTGCGCTATTTTGGCGACACCCTTGAGAACCCCTGCGGCAACTGCGACACCTGCCTAAACCCACCTCAAACCTGGGACGGCACCGTGGCGGTGCAAAAAGCGCTGTCCTGCGTATTCCGGACCGGCCAGCGTTTCGGGGTCAGCTACCTGATCGATGTGCTGCGGGGCGTGGACAACGAGCGTATCCGCCAGTCCGGCCACCAGGCCGTGTCCACCTTTGGTATCGGTGCGGATATGAGCGCCGCCGACTGGAAATCGGTGTTTCGCCAGCTGGTGGCCAACGGCCACTTGCGGGCCGACCCGGAGGGCTATGGCGCCTTACAGCTCACCGAAAGCTGCCGGCCGCTTCTGAAGGGAGAGGTGCGGGTGGACCTGCGCAAGGACCCGGTGGCGAAGAAGTCGGCTGCCCGGGGCAAGGTGCAGGATCGGGTCACCGATCCGGTCGGCTGGGAGGCGCTGCGGGCCTGCCGCAAGGCCCTGGCGGATCAACAGGGTGTGCCGCCCTACGTGATCTTCCACGACACCACCCTGTTCGAGATCCTGGAGCGCCGGCCCGCCTCGTTGGCGGAACTGGCTGAAGTGAACGGCGTCGGCGCTGCCAAACTGGAACGCTATGGTGAGGCCTTCCTGGCCGCCCTGGCGGATCTGGACAGCACGCCGGCCTGAAGGCTTGGGGCGGCCGCCGTGGTTACGGCTGTGCCGTTGCCTTGGCCGCGTCCGCCTGGAAGCCCTTGCGCCGGACCCGGTAGTGAGCCAGCGAAGTGGCCACATGCTGGCCTTCCTTGTCGTACAGGTAGCCTTCCAGTGAGAAGGCCGCCCGCCCGGTGGTGTCGGCCTCGGCCTTGATGGCTTCCAGGGTCTCGGGGGCGAGGGTGAACTCCACGGTCACGTCGCTGTTGGCCGGCGCCAGGAACTGCAGTGTCATTTCCTTCAGGATCGGGGTGTAGGCGGGCCCCAGATCGAAAAGCGACAACACGCCGCCGGGAATCTCCGCCACCAGGAAATAGGCACCGGCATAGAGACTGCCGAAGTGGTTCTTGTTGCCCTTGAGGCGGATTTTCGCCCGCACATAGCCCGGCCGGACCTCCTCCACGGCAAAACCATTGCGAGTGGCGAAGGGAATCGACAGGCCGATCACCCGGTTCACCGCTGCGTAGCCGCCGGTTTTGCGGGCCCAGGCCAATGGCCGCGCCAGGGTGGCGTCCGGATCCACGCCTGCAAGCCACTGGCCGGTTGCGCCAATTACCCGATCCATCAATGCCATTCGCTGTCTCCTTTCAGGTTGCCGATGCCGGTTTGCGGCCATGATTATCACTGCGCCGGCTGCGGTCAAGTTGCTTGTTCGCCGCGAACTCGGGGCCGGGTTCTGCTAAAATCAGGTTTTCGGGTGTCGCGACCGCCAGGGTTGCGGGGCCAACCGATACCGGCCGGTCCTCGGGCCCGGCCCCTGCATCGTAAGGAGCTTGCCGCTATATGGCGCATGAAGAACTGCACCTGAACCTCAGAAACCTGACCCTGGAAGACTACCCCCAGCTCAAGACCCTGATGGACCGGATCTACGATGACATCGGCGGCGCCTGGCCGCGAGAAACCATCAAGGAGCTGGTGGAGCAGTTTCCCGACGGCCAGATCATCATCGAGGACTCCGGCGAGCTGATTGCGGTAGCTCTGACGGTGCTGGTGAAGTATGAGCGCTTCAGCAACCCCCACACCTATGACGACCTGATACTGCGCAACGAAAAAATCTGGCACAACGCCAAAGGCGACTCCCTGTACGGCCTGGATGTCTTCATCCACCCGGATTACCGCGGCTACCGCCTCGGGCGCCGGCTCTACGAGGCCCGCAAGGAACTCTGCCGGTCGATGAACCTGCGGGCGATCCTGGCCGGTGGCCGCATTCCCAACTACCACAAGTACGCCAACCAGTACTCGCCCGCCGAGTACATCGAGCGGGTGGATCGCAAGGAAATCTACGACCCGATCCTCACCTTCCAGCTGTCCAACGATTTCCAGGTCACCCGGTTGATGCACAAATACCTGCCGGAAGACGAGAAATCACTGGGTTACGCCACTCTGCTGGAGTGGAACAACATCCTCTACACCCCGCCGTCCTCGGTGCTGGACGTGAAGAAAACCCAGGTCCGCCTGGGCGCGGTGCAGTGGCAGATGCGGGAGTTCACCTCCGTCGAGGAGGTGCTCAAGCAGGTGGAGTACTTTGTCGATGCGCTGTCGGACTACAAAAGCGACTTTGCCCTCTTCCCGGAATTTTTCAACGCGCCGTTGATGGGCCTGACCGATCAGCTGGACCAGACCCGGGCGATCCGGTTCCTGGCCGGTTTCACCGAGCAGTTCCGCAACGAAATGTCGGAAATGGCGGTCAGCTACAACATCAATATCATCACCGGCTCCATGCCTCTGCTGGAGAACGACCGGGTCTATAACGTCTCCTACCTGTGCCATCGCGACGGCCGGGTCGACGAGCAGCGCAAGGTCCACATCACCCCCCACGAGCGCCGGGACTGGGTGATCGAGGGCGGTGACCGGTTCAAGGTGTTCGAGACCGACGCCGGCCGGGTTGCCATCATGATCTGCTACGACGTGGAATTTCCGGAGCTCGGGCGTATCGCCGCCAGCGAGGGCGTGGACATCATCTGCGTGCCCTTCTGGACCGACACCAAGAACGGCTATCTGCGGGTTCGCCATTGCGCCCAGGCGCGTGCCATCGAGAACGAATGCTACGTGGTGATCACCGGCAGCGTGGGCAACCTGCCCAAAGTGGAGAACCTGGACGTCCAATACGCTCAGTCATCCGTATTCTCCCCGTCGGATTTCGCTTTCCCCCACGACGCGGTGATGGCGGAAACCACACCCAATACGGAAATGATCATGTTTTCCGACCTGGACCTGGAGAAGCTCAAGCTGGTCCGCAGCGAAGGCTCGGTGAACAATCTCAAGGATCGCCGGGTGGACCTCTATGCGGTCACACCCAATTTCAGCGCTACGACGGACGAAGACAAAGGGTCCTGATGCCCGCAGGGTGTCTTGAGGCCGCGCTTTAGCGGTGCGGGGTATTGATCTGAAACAATTGCCAAAGGTTGATACGCTGGCTATTGTTTAATCACTGACAACGGGGGCCAGCCCATCAGTAACGGTTGGCCTGATCCGACCGGAGGCATGGAACCGCCCGAACAATGACGCAACCCAGACATTTCCAGATCATGAACGAACCACTTCCCGACCTGCGGGCCCGCTTTCTCGTCAAACGTGGCCTGTTCCGGAAAGAACGCATCGAGGCCGCGCTCTACGACCTGGACGAGTACGGCTGTGTATTCAAGACCGACCGGGTCTTCGAGCCGGGGGACACCCTCACCCTGGATCTGGTGATGGCCATGCCGTTCGACGACATCCAGGCCTCCGGCCTCAATGGCCTGGTGACAGAGCGTCGAAAGCACTGCAGCAACTTCTTCTATTCTGTTGATTTTATTGGGCTCGATTCCAGACCCAAAGCGCCGGATTCTGAGAAGCTGGACCGGATTCGAGAGGTTCTCAGCAAGAAGCAGTCACTGCGGTCCCGGCGCGGCAGCCCGTCCAGCCTCAGGCAGACCGCCTGACATTACCGGCGGCCGGTGGCAGTATCCGTGACAGGAACAGACACCCGATAACACTCCGCTTGCAGACAGTCATCCAAAGCCCCGCCGTCGGGGTATCTGTCTGTCGGATTATGCAGGTCCAATCAGTAAAGGGAGAGCGCCTCCATGGCCAAGAAAGAAAAGCCCAGTGTCGACAAGATCGTGAAACGCGTCAGCAAGGAATTCGATAAAACCACCGATCGGGTGGAAGCCATGGTCAGTGAGGCCATGAAGCGCTTCAACGCAGAGGTGGACCGCAGGCTCAAGGAACTGCACGAGCTCCAGGACAGCCTGATGGAGCGCTTCGGCGTTGCGCCCACAAGCCGCGGCGACAAGGACAGCAAGACCACAGAGAAGAGCGGCACCACCACGGCGACCGCCAAGAAAGCCTCGACTGCCGCTGCCAAGCCGGCCGCCAAGCCCGCTGCCAAGACCGCCTCGAAGGCCAAAACCGCCACCAGTAAGCCCGCGGCCAAAAAGCCGGCTGCCAAAAAGCCCTCCGCCCCGAAACCCGCGGCCAAGGCGGCTGGCGCCAAAAGCACGGCCATCGGTAAGGCCGCCAAAACCGCGCCCCTGAACCGGAGCGACCTGAAAATGGTGAAGGGCATCGGGCCTGCCACCGAAAAGAAAATGAAAGAAGCCGGCATCACCACCATCGACCAGATTGCCAATCCTTCCGCTGAGGAGCAGGAAAAACTGAAAGCCTTTGCCAAGGTACGTGGCTCCGAGTCCTGGACCGCCGAAGCCAAGAAACTGCTCTGATGCGAACGACCGAACAGCCTGTACTGCGTGACATAGTCCTTATTGGTGGTGGACACAGTCACGTTGGTGTTCTCAAACGTTTCGCCATGCATCCGGTACCCGGCGTCAGGCTCACCCTGATCTGCCGGGATACCCATACCCCCTACTCCGGCATGTTGCCCGGTTATGTGGCCGGCCATTACAGCTACGACGAGGTTCACATCGACCTGAGTCGCCTGGCGGAGTTCGCCGGGGCCCGCTTCTATCGTGATGAGGCCATCGGCATCGACCGGGCGGCGCAGCGAATCCAGTGTCGAAACCGGCCGTCGGTGCCCTACGACCTGCTGTCCATCAACATCGGTTCGGCCCCGCAGGTCCGGGATGTGCCCGGTGCCGAGGATCACGCCGTACCGGTCAAGCCCATTCACGGCTTCAACGCCCGCTGGCTGGCGCTGTTGGCCCGCCTCGAGAACCATCAGGGGCCCATGACGGTGGCTGTGGTGGGCGCCGGCGCCGGTGGCGTCGAGCTCACCCTGGCCATGCAGCACCGCCTGCGCAAGGAGATATCCGATCGCGGTGGTGACCCGGGGCGGCTGTCATTCCATCTGTTCGATGCCGCTGCCAAGATTCTTCCGACCCACAACGACAAGGTTCGCAGCCGCTTCGAGCAGGTGCTGGCCAAGCGTGGCGTCAGGGTGCATCTGGGCGCCGCGGTGAACCAGGTTGAGCCGGGCCGCCTGGTGACCGAAACGGGCGAGAGCTTCGATGTCGATGAGGTCCTCTGGGTGACCCGCGCCGGCGGCCCCGAATGGCTCCGGGATACCGGCCTGGCGCTGGACGACGGCGGCTTCATCCGCGTTCGGGAGACCCTGCAGACCGAAACCGACGACAACATTTACGCCGCCGGCGATATTGCCAATGTGGTGGCCCACCCCCGGGAAAAGGCCGGTGTCTTTGCCGTGCGCCAGGGCCGCCCGCTTGCGGACAACCTGCAGCGCCAGGCCACCGGCCGCAAACCCCTGCCCTTCATACCCCAGAAAAAGTGGCTGGCGCTGATCAGCACTGGCGACAAATACGCGGTGGCGTCCCGGGGTGAATTCTCGGTCGCGGGCCGGCTGGTATGGCGCTGGAAGGACTGGATCGACCGGCGCTTCATGGCCAGGTTCAACGACCTGCCCGAGATGAGTGAAAATGCCGCCCTGCCCGACACCTCCGCGGCCCAGAACGCCGAGGAGGCCTCCCAGGCCATTTCAGCGGTGGCCATGCGCTGTGGCGGCTGTGGTGCCAAGGTGGGCAGCACCGTGCTGTCCCGGGCACTCAGCGAACTGCGGCCCATCGAGCGGGACGACATCCTGGTGGGTCTGCACGCCCCGGACGACGCCGCGGTACTGACAGTGCCGCCTGGCAAGGCGGTGGTTCATACCGTGGATTTCTTCCGCGCCTTCATCGATGACCCCTATGTGTTCGGCCAGGTTGCTGCCAACCACGCGCTTGGCGATGTCTTCGCCATGGGCGCCCACGCCCAGAGTGCAACCGCGGTGGCGACTGTCCCCTACGGCATCGAGTCCAAGGTGGGGGACGTGGTGTTCCAGATGATGTCCGGCGCCGTGGAAGTGCTCAACGAGGCCGGTTGCGCCCTGGTGGGTGGTCACACCGGTGAGGGCCGCGAGCTGGCCCTGGGTTTTGCCGTCAACGGCTACATCGACCCGGACAAGGTGATGAGCAAGGGTGGCCTTAAGGCCGGTGATGCCCTGATACTCACCAAGCCCATCGGCACCGGCACCCTGTTTGCCGCCCACGCCAAGCTTAAGGCCCGGGGCCGCTGGATCGACTCCGCCCTGGCCTCGATGGTGAAATCCAACAAGCAGGCCGCGGAGTGCCTGAGCCGGTTCGGCTCCCGGGCCTGCACCGATGTGACCGGGTTCGGTCTGCTGGGCCACCTGGTGGAGATGACCCGGCCTTCCGGGGTGGACGCCGAGCTGTCCCTGTCCGCCATTCCGGTGCTGCCGGGAGCGGAGGAAACCGCCGCCTCCGGTATCCTCAGTTCGCTGCAGCCGGCCAATATCCGGCTCAGGCGGGGCATCCGCAACCAGGCGGACTGGGTCCGCCACGAGCGCTATCCGCTGATTTTCGACCCGCAGACCGCCGGCGGCCTGCTGGCCAGCGTGCCGGCGGCCAAGGCCGAGGCCTGTGTGGCGGAACTGCGGGCGCTGGGTTATCCGGAAACGGCCATCATCGGGCGGGTGCTGCCTCAGGGTGAGGCCATCGAGCCGATCCTTCTCAAGGCCTGATTGACCGCCGCCACCAGCGCCGCCTGCTCGGCCTCGGGGGTGAAATGGACAGCCTGGGCGGACACCGCCCGGGTCAGTTCCTGGAGGAAATCCGGTTGCTGTTCGGCTTTGAGCAGCAGCTCCGCCAGGGCGGCCTCGTCTTTGGGCGGGTAGTAGCCCGGGTAATCATCACCCAGCAGGCCCCGGTTGCCGGGTATGTCGGACGCAATGACCGGCAGGCCGGCACGGCAGGCCTCGGATACCACGTTGGCGCCGCCTTCCATGACGGAGCTGATCACCATCAGCCGGGCCCGGATCATCAGCGCTTGCGTCGCTTCGCGGTCCAGCTCCCCCAGCCATTCCAGTCTCGGGTTCCTGGCCAGCTCCCGCTGTACGGCGGTGCGCCATTCCTCATTGTGGGGTTTGCCGGCCTGCAGCAAGTGAAGGCCAGATTCGGCGGGAAGCAGGCGGGCCGCGTAGGCCGCCCGCAGGGAATCCTTTTCTTCCCGCAGGTGGCCGATAACACAGACCTCAAAGCGGTCGTTTCGCGGTTCCGCCGCTGCCCGCTCCGGCGCATCGGCGGATTGCAGGACAACGCGGAGCCGGTCCCGGAACCGCGCCGGGATGTCCGCCGCCAGCCTGCGATGCAGGCCCACCAGTACATCGGCGGCCGCCATGGTGGCATGGGTGACCTCGGGGTCCGTGTACTGGAAGCGGTAGACATCCGTGCCGGTGAGCACCACCAGCAGAGGACCCTGCGGGTAGTGTTGCCGATAGGTCTGGACCGCCTGGTGGCTGCGCCAGCTGTGCAGCGCAATCAGCAGATCCGTCGGCTCGCCCTGGTACTCGGTCACAACCGTGACCCGGAATCCGGCCTGCCGTAGAAGCCCCGCCCAGCGTTCGGCGGTGGCCCGATTGCCGGCCCGGGAGCCCGGCGGCGCCGGGGTGACGAGGGTGATGTGGGTGGCAGGCTGCTGGGCGTTCATGGTTGGGTGGTTGTCCGGCGATTGATGAGTGACAGAAATACGGTTCCGGTCGTCAACTGGCCTATCAAAGCAAAAATAGCCCGCGGTCACCAGAACCAATGGCGCAGGCACAGCGTACCTGAGTTCATCCCGGCGGCGTTTGCCGGTATGCTGGGCAACGGTTTTCCCGATCGGGGACCGAAACCAAAAAAACCACTCAAAGGAAACACATCATGATTCATTCCGTCATACGGACTGCGGTGATGGGCGTTGCCCTCATGTTCACCGCAACCGTGACCCTTGCAGAGGAGACGTTTGTCTTCACTGCCATCCCGGACGAGGACGAGACCAAACTGGTTGAGCGCTTCACAGGTGTTGCCGATTACCTGTCCGAAGAGCTTGGCGTACCGGTCCGTTATGTTCCCGTCAAATCCTACGCAGCCACAGTTTCCGCATTCCGTAACAATCAGGTCCAGCTGGCATGGTTCGGTGGTCTGTCCGGTGTCCAGGCCCGACGCCTCGTACCCGGCTCGGAAGCCATCGCCCAGGGTAAGGAAGACCCTGCCTTTTACAGCTATTTCATCGCCCACAAGGATTCCGGCCTTGAGCCCATGCAGAGCCTGCAGCCCTCACTGGAAGGCAAGACCTTCACCTTCGGCTCCAAGGGTTCCACCTCAGGTCGCCTGATGCCCGAATTCTATATCCGCGAAGCCTTTGGCAAGGCCCCCGACGACATCTTCTCCCGTGTCGGCTACAGCGACAATCATTCCCGTACCCTGCGCCTGGTGGAAGCTGGCACCTATCAGGTCGGCGCGCTCAGCTACCAGGTCTGGGAATCCGAGCTGGAAGCCGGCAACATCGATACAGACCAGGTCCAGGTGATTTACAAGACCCCGGCCTATCCCGACTACCAGTGGACCATCCGCGGTGACGTCGATGAGCGTTTCGGCGAAGGCTTCAAGCAGCGCGTCACCGAAGCGCTTCTGAGCCTGGACGATCCCGAGTTGCTGAAGAGCTTCCCTCGCAGTACCTTCATTCCCGCATCCAATGAGGACTACGAGCCGATCCGCAAGGTTGCTGAGCAGATCGGAATTCTGGATTGATGCCTTTACTGCAACTCGCCGGAATTACGGCATCCTTCGGCGGTGAGCGGGTCCTGGGCCCGCTTTCACTGTCCGTCAACGAGGGCGAGCGTGTCGCCCTCGTTGGCCGAAGAGGTGCCGGCAAATCCACCCTGATTCGCTTGCTGTATCAGCAGAGCCGGGGCCGTGTCGCCATGGTGCCCCAGGATCTGGGGCTGGTGCAGGCGCTGTCGGTGTTTCACAACGTCTACATGGGCAGACTCAACCAGCATGCAACCTGGTACAACCTGCTGACGCTGGTGCGTCCATTCAGGCGTGACCGGGAAGCCATCGGGCCGTTGCTTGAACAGCTCGCCATCGAGGCCAAGCAGTGGTCGCCGGTGGCCAGCCTGTCCGGCGGCCAGCGCCAGCGCGTTGCCATCGCCCGCGCTGTTCACAGCGGCGCGCCGATATTACTGGCGGACGAGCCGGTGTCGGCTCTGGACGGTCCGCTCGCCCATGTGGTGATGGAACTGCTTTGCGAGACCTTCTCCACTGGGGTGATCGCGCTTCACGATGTCGAGCTGGCACTGCGCTACTGCGACCGGATTGTCGGCATTCAGGGCGGGCAGATTGCCCTGGATGCGCCCAGCAGCGAGCTTACCCCCGCTGACATACAACCGTTGTACTGAGCCATCATGCCGACCTCGCCCACCGTCCGCACCAGCCTGCTGTTCGTCGCCATAGCGGCGGTGTGCCTGCTGTTTGCCGACATTGCCATTACCACCGCCAACCCATGGCGGGATCTTGGCCGCTTTTTCATGGGCGTGGCGACGCCGGACTTCTTCAGTACCGATAATCTCTACGTGGCGATACTGCGAACCGTCGCTTTCGCCTTTACCGGTGTGGCCATCGGCAGTGCCAGTGGCTTCCTGCTGGCGCTGGTGTACCGGTTTCGTACGGTGCGGACCTTCTGCGCCTTCATCCGGGCCATCCACGAGCTCTTCTGGGCGCTGATTTTTCTTCAGTTTTTCGGATTCCATCCGCTCACCGGCGTACTGGCCATCGCCATTCCCTATGCCGGCATCTTTGCCAAGGTCTATTCCGAGATCCTGGACGAGGCGGATCCGGAACCCCGCAATCTGTTGCCACCCGGCACCAGCAACGTCGCAAGCTTCCTGTACGCGCGGATACCGGACTGCTGGGGCCAGATCCGCACCTACACCGCCTACCGCATCGAATGCGGCCTGCGCTCCAGCGCCATTCTGGGTTTCGTCGGCCTGCCCACCATCGGCTTCTATCTTGAGGCTGCATTCTCCCAGGGGCATTACTCAGAGGCAGGGGCGCTGCTGATCCTGTTCTACGTGCTGATCGCCACCATGCCGCTGTGGCTGCGGCCGAAACTGCTGCCGCTGTATGTGGGCGGAGCGCCCTTCTTCCTGGGCGAGGGTCTGCCTATCGTGTGGGGCAATGTGGAAAGGTTTTTCACCGAGGACATCGTGCCCGCGCCAATCCGCAATAACGAGGGGATGGCGGAGCTTGGCAGCTGGTTCGGGGACCTGATGATGAATCAGGCCCTGCCCGGCATCTGGAACACCCTGGTGCTGACGCAGATCGCCCTGGTGGCCACCGGGTTGCTGGCACTGCTGGCCTTCCCGCTGATTTCCACCCACTTCGGCGGCCCGGTACGGCGCACTGCCGGGCATGTGTTCCTGGTGATTGCCCGCTCCACCCCCGAGTACATCCTGGCCTACATTCTGCTGCAGCTCTGGGGTCCCTCCATGCTGCCGGCGGCGGTGGCACTGGCGCTGCACAACGGCGGCATCATCGGCCACCTGATCGGCCGCCAGAGCAGCGACATCCGCCTGCGCCCGGATGCGTCCACCGGGGTCAACCGCTATGCGTTCGAACTGGTGCCGCGAATCTACCGCTCGTTCCTGGCGTTTCTCTTCTATAGGTGGGAAATCATCATGCGGGAGACCGCGATCCTGGGCATACTCGGTATCGCCACCCTGGGCTTCTACATCGACAGTGCGATCCAGAACATCAACTTCGACCGCGCCATGGTGCTGATCCTGATCACGGCCCTGCTCAACCTGGGCATCGATGCCATGTCACGCCTCATCAGGCGGCAACTGAAGCTGCAGACCATGCCCACCTGCTGAGTCTCAGACCAGCCCGGCGGGTCCGCGGCTCAGGCCTGGCTGGTGCCCTGCTCGCCAATCAGCGTCCAGTCCCGGCCCAACGGCTCGACCTCTGCACTGGCGTCGGCCCCGACCGGCGAGCCCGCGAGTTCGGGCTTCTCAAGGCTGCCGTCTTCCCTGCGCACCATGGTATCCACATCCACCGAGCGCACCTGGTAGACCTCGCCGTTCACCTCCACCTGGGAGCGATGGGTCAGGCCATAGATAAAGCGGCAATAATCCAGCTTCAACTGCACCAGATCCTGCTCGGCGCGATTGATCTTGCGAATCAGTACCTGCTGGACACTGTCTGCGTATTGCATGGGCTCTTCCCTGGGTCCGTGAATGGGTCTGCGGAATTCTACACCGGATTGCGGCGAATGTGCCCTCCCGGGGTTTGCATCATTTGTCGGCGGGGTCCCGGAAGACGAGTTTTGACGATGCCCGCAACTCGCTGCCGGCACCGGCACCCTGGTAAAGGTACACACGCCAGAGCATCCGGGGGTCCAGGGTACACACGGGCACAGTGAAACTGGCCTGCCAGGTGGTGTCACCGTCGGCCGCAGCCAGCCGGATGGGGTATTCACCCAGGTACATGGATTCGCCCCGCAGAATGGCGGTGAGGCCCGCAAGTGGCTCCGGCGCCCGGACGGTCAGACGCAACCGACGGCTCTCTCCCGCCACCGGCTCAAGGCGGACCTGCCAGTGGCCGTCGGCGGTGGACAGGACGCAGGCCTCCAGGGTCGGATCGCAGACGTTCTGGGACTCGACTTTTCCGGCGCGGTCGGACAACAGCCAGCGGGGCCCCAGCGCCACGACGGCAATCAAGGTCACCAGCAGAGCACCCACGAGAACAGACCGTAACGCCATGGCAATACCCACAGAGAAAATGGAGGCATTATGCCTGCTGTTCCTGCGGTCTCCAACGTTGGAGCGATTGTGGCTGCCGCCACCACAAAACCGGCCCTTGTGCGTATAATTCTGGGTTCCGCCCTGGACGTGGGACATGCAAGAATAGCCGCTTTCGCGGATTTGGCTTGATCATCAACGGGATAAGCCACCTTCACCGGGATACCATCGTGCAGCCAGATATTTCCATCCAGCAGGTCAGCAAGGTTTACGCGGGCGGCTTCCACGCCCTCAAGAACATCAATCTGGACATCCGGCGCGGCGAGATCTTCGCCCTGCTCGGCCCCAATGGCGCCGGCAAGACCACACTGATCAGTATCATCTGCGGCATCGTCAACCTGTCCGAGGGACGCATACTGGCGGCGGGCCACGATATCGTCCGGGATTACCGCGCGGCCCGGGAGGCCATCGGCCTGGTACCCCAGGAACTCAACACCGACGCCTTCGAGACGGTTTGGGACACGGTGTCCTTCAGTCGCGGCCTGTTTGGCAAGGCCCCCAACCCCGGCCACATCGAAAAGGTGCTCCGGGATCTGTCCCTTTGGGACAAGCGCAACAGTCGCATCATGGCGCTATCCGGCGGCATGAAGCGCCGGGTGATGATCGCCAAGGCCCTGTCCCATGAGCCCCGCATCCTGTTCCTAGACGAGCCCACCGCCGGGGTGGACGTGGAACTGCGCCGGGACATGTGGCAGATGGTCCGAAAACTGCGGGAGAGCGGTGTCACCATCATCCTCACCACCCACTACATCGAGGAAGCGGAAGAGATGGCCGACCGCATCGGCGTTATCCGCAACGGCGAGATTATCCTGGTGGAGGAGAAAAACCGGCTGATGGCCAAGCTCGGCAAGAAGGAGCTTCGCCTGCACCTGCAAACTCCCCTCGAATCACTGCCTGGGGACTTTGCCGACGAACCGGTGGAGCTCTCGGAGGATGGATACGAGGTCATCTACACCTTCGACTCCCAGCAGGAGCAGGCAGGTGTGGCGCGGCTGTTGCGGCGGTTGGTGGAATACGGCATCGAATTCCGCGACCTGCAGACCCGGGAGAGCTCCCTGGAAGATATTTTCGTTGGCCTGGTGCACGAGAACGCCTCATGAATATTTACGGTATCCGCGCGATCTACAAATTCGAAATGGCCCGCATGTGGCGCACCCTGATGCAGAGTGTGGCATCGCCGGTGATCTCCACTTCGCTCTACTTCGTGGTGTTCGGCTCCGCCATCGGCTCCCGCATGGGGGAAATCGACGGCATCAGCTATGGCGCCTTCATCATCCCGGGCCTGATCATGCTGTCGCTGCTGATGCAGAGCATCTCCAACGCCTCCTTCGGCATCTACATGCCGAAATTCTCCGGGACCATCTATGAGGTGCTGTCGGCGCCGGTGTCCTACCTGGAAGTGGTCATCGGTTACGTGGGTGCTGCCGCCACCAAGTCGGTGATCCTGGGCATCATCATCCTGATCACTGCACGGCTGTTCGTGCCCTACACCATCCTGCACCCGTTCTGGATGTTCGCCTTCCTGGTGCTGACCTCCGTCACCTTCAGCCTGTTCGGCTTCATCATCGGCATCTGGGCCGACGGCTTCGAGAAGCTGCAGATCGTGCCGCTGATGATCGTCACACCCCTCGTGTTCCTGGGGGGTACCTTCTACTCCATCGACATGCTGCCGGAGATCTGGCAGACCATCACCCTGTTCAACCCGGTGGTCTACCTGATCAGCGGCTTCCGCTGGGCCTTCTACGGGGTCTCTGATGTACACGTGGGCATCAGCGTGGGCATGACGCTGTTCTTCCTGCTGGCCTGTGTCGCCACGGTCTGGTGGATCTTCAAAACCGGCTACCGGTTGCGGTCCTAGGCCGGCACCATGGAGCCGACAGCGCTGAGCCTTCGCGCCGGCAAGCGTCTCGCCGTGCTGGCCATGGCGGGCGGCCTGGGCTGGAGCCTGCTTCACCCCGGCCATGCCCTGGAGCCGCCGGAGCGCCCACCCGTGCGGGTATCCGCCTGCCTGAGCAGCGACACCCAGGCTCACCCCATCCGCGTCGAGCTGGCCCGGACCCCGGCGCAGAAACAGTTCGGCCTGATGGAGCGGGATTCACTGCCGCCCAACGCCGGCATGCTGTTCATCTACGACGAACCCCGCCCGCCAAGCCATTCATTCTGGATGTACAAGACCCGGATTCCGCTGGATATCGCATTCATCGGAGAGAACGGTGAGATTCGTGCCATCCAG
Source organism: Marinobacter sp. (assembly GCF_033722195.1). Lineage (GTDB taxonomy): Bacteria > Pseudomonadota > Gammaproteobacteria > Pseudomonadales > Oleiphilaceae > Marinobacter. The sequence goes on along the minus strand of NZ_JAWVZL010000019.1, from coordinate 16,438 downwards.
AGCATGGTCCCCTGTACCAGCGCCGGCACGGGCTGCCCCTCCTACCCGGCGGGAGTGCCCTTCACCCTGGCGCTGGAAATGAACCGGGGCTACTTCGAGCGCAAGGATATCCGGGTGGGCGACCGATTCTCCCTGGTGCCGCCCTCCCAGTGCCAGTAAGCCCGCTCTCGCTTTATGCGACATGTTGCATATAATGGTAAAAACATCGCCTTATGCAACAAAATGCATTTGCTCCCGGAGGCACCATGGCCCTTGGTTACGCCCTGCTTGCCGCTCTACAGGATGAGCCGGCCACCGGCTACGAGCTGACTCAACGCTTCAAGACCCGCCTGGCCAATGTCTGGAACGCCAGCCACCAGCAGGTGTACCGGGAGCTGAATCGTCTGGCCCGGGAGCGATGCCTGCAGGTGAAGACCATCAACCAGTCGGACAAGCCGGACAAGAAGCAGTACAGCGTCACCATTGCCGGTACCCGGGCGCTGAAGGCCTGGCTGGAGCAGCCCCAGGCCCGGCCGCCGATACGGGATCCGCTGCAGGTCAAGCTCTTTGCCGGCAAGCTTGTGGACACGGCTTTACTGGCGGATGAGCTCGACCGCTGGCGACAGGATGCGGTGGCACAGTTGGGCTATTACCGGGTTATCGAGCACACCTATTTTCGCCGCTCGGTCCGGATGGACCCGGCGACCCGACTGCAATACCTGGCGTTGCGGCGGGGCATGCTGGCTGAGGAAGCTTTGCTGAGTTGGCTGGAGGAGGCGGAGTCGACGCTTGAGGAGCTCTCCCCAGATGAAGGGTTGGACCGTACATCGGTACCCAACAGGGGTGACTGAATGCTCGGATCAGAGCACGGCCCGGCGCTGGCCATGGAATTCCGCCTGCCCCCTTCTATTATCATCGAAAACAGATCGGTACGTCTTTTCTCCAATGACCCTACCCTAAGAGTCCTGAATCGAGGCTGAGATCCGGGGTCGATGAGGACAAATTTGACCTGACCCGGTGCCTTGTACCGTAACGGCGGTTAGACTGTCCGGCAGTTACCAGGAGTAGTGAATCATGCAGACCCAAGCCGACAACAGGCCCTCCATCATCATCATCGGTACCGGTTTCGGCGGCCTGGGTATGGCCATCCAGCTGCGCAAGGCCGGCTACAGCGACTTTATCCTGCTGGAGAAAGCCGAGGGTGTGGGCGGCACCTGGCGCGACAACACATACCCGGGCGCGGCCTGCGATGTGCAATCCCACCTTTATTCCTATTCGTTCGAGCCCAAACACGACTGGTCCCGCAAGTTCGGCCATCAGCGGGAAATCCGGCAGTACATGGTGGACTGCGTGCAGAAGTACAACCTCGGGCCCCACATCCACTTCAACCAGGAGGTGAGCGAGGCACGCTTCGACGCCGGCAGCCATCGCTGGATCGTGCATACCCGCTCGGGCGACCGCTTCGAGGCCAATGTGCTGATCACCGCCACCGGCCAGCTGAACCAGCCCGCCTACCCTCGGATCCAGGGCCTCGACTCCTTCCAGGGGCATGCCTTTCATTCGGCGCGCTGGGACCATGACCACGACTTCGCCGGCAAACGCGTAGCGGTCATCGGCACCGGGGCGAGCGCCATACAGTTCGTGCCCGAGATCCTGCCGCAGGTGGCCCGCCTGAAACTTTTCCAGCGCTCGGCGGCCTGGGTAATCCCGAAGCCGGACCGGCCCTTCAAGCCCGTCGAACAATGGCTTTTCAAGCACCTGCCGGGTCATGACCGGCTCTACCGCAACCTGATCTACTGGAAGAACGAAAGCCGGGCCCTTGCCTTCACCAAGTTCAATTTCCTGCTGGAACTCTTTGCGTGGCAGGCCAAGCGGGAGTTGCGCAAGCACGTCAAGGACCCGGTCAAGCTGGAAAAGCTGGTGCCGGATTACAAGATTGGCTGCAAGCGGGTACTGATCTCCAATGACTGGGCCCCGGCCATGAACCAGGAGCACCTGGAACTGATCACCACGCCCATCACGCGAGTCACTCCGAAGGGCATCCTGACCGAGGATGGCCAGGAGCACGAGGTGGACACCATCATCTACGGTACCGGGTTCAAGGCGACCGATTTCCTCTCCCCCATGACCATCACCGGCGCTCACGGTCAGGACCTGAACGCCGCATGGCGACAGGGTGCCGAGGCCTACAAGGGCATCACGGTGAACGGCTTCCCGAACCTGTTCATGCTCTATGGGCCCAATACCAACCTGGCCCACAATTCCATCATCTTCATGCTGGAGAGCCAGATACGTTACGTGCTTTCCGCCCTGAGTCTGCTACAAAAGAAAGGCAGTGGCTGGGCCATGCAGGTCCGGCCGGAGCGTCAGAGTGAGTACGTGGAGAGTCTGCAGGAGTCCCTCAGAAACAGCGTCTGGGAGGCGGGCTGCACGTCCTGGTATCGCAACGAGCAGGGCCGCAATACCGTCAACTGGCCGGGTTTTACCTTCACCTACCGTCTGGCCACCCGGGAGGTGGACCCCGAGGACTACGAGCTGCGGCCGGCAGCCGCTGACGCGCCGGGCTGATCTTTCCCGGTTCGAAATGCGTATGGCCTTGTGTAGCGGAATTTCTTTCAGTCCATGTCTACAGGAGAGCCAGCGTGAAAGTCACACTCAGCGAGCTCAAGGCACGCCCCGATAAAGCCATCGACCTGCTGGAAATTGTTTCCCTGGAGGGCAGATACTACCTGGCTCGCGTGACGATCGACGGCCAGACGCACGTGGTCACCGACAACCACGGCGAGCCCCTGCTTTATACCGGAACAGCCGCAGCCCAGGAGGCACTGAGCGCCTTCCCCATCGCCCGCACCGAAGTGATGCCACCGTCCGGCTACGATGAAATGGTAGGCCTCAGTGATGAAGGCGAGCCTTTCATGCGGGTGCCGGTCCACCGCTCGAAGTAAGCCGTTTCGGGCACCGGATTTCTGGTCACAGTCAGCGGGCGCCCTGCCCTGTCAGCTCGCGGATCCTTGCTAGCGATCTGTCAGCTTCAGCTCGATTCGCCGATTCTTTCGCAAGGCCTCCGGCGAGGTCCCTTCCGCCACCGGATAGAACTCACCGAAGCCTGCGGCCGCCATGCGATCCTCGGGCACACCCTGTTGCGCCAGATAACGCACCACCGCCACCGCCCGGGCCGTGGAAAGCTCCCAGTTGGAGGGAAAGGCCGGCGTATTGATGGGGATGATGTCGGTGTGGCCATCGATGCGCAGTATCCAGTCGATATCCTCCGGGATGGCCTCGGCCACTTCCAGTAGCAGGGCCGCCAGCTTGTTCAGCTCGGCGATGCCTTCCTCCTCCAGGCGGGCAGAGCCCGAGGCGAACAGCAGCTCGGACGGCAGCAGGAACCGATCACCGACGATACGGATGTTCTCCTTGTCCGCCAGTATTTCCCGCAACCGGCCAAAGAACTCAGACTGGTATTTCTCCAGCTCGCTGACTCGCTCGGCCAGCAGTGTATTGAGGCGCTGACCCAGCTCCGCCAGCTCGGCCTCTTTCTCCGCCGTGAGGTCGGTCTGAAGCTTCAGGGCCGCCGAAATCTGGCCCAGTTGCTCCTGCAGGGCCTCGATCCGATCAGACAACCGCTTGATGAAAGCCTGCTGGGTCGCGGTGAGCGCCTCTTCCTCGGTCAGTTGGTCCCGAACCGAGGTGACCGACTCCTGCATGTCCTCCAGGCGCATACCCTGGGCCTCAAGGTCGTAGCGTTGCGCCAGGATGATGTCCTGCTTGGCGTCGATTTCGCTTTTGAGGGCGTCATTCTCCGCCAGCACTTCGTTGTAGGTGGCCTGCAGCGAGGCCATGGCCTGCCGCAGCTCGGCGGTTTCCTGCTGCTTCAGACCCAGCAACGTGGAGATTTCCGCCAGGCGCTCGTTGAGGCTGGCAAGCTGGGCATCTCTGGCGGACAGGGTCTGTGACAGGTAGAGCTGGCTGACCACGTAGATCAGCAACATGAAGATCACCAGCATCAGCAGCGCCGACAGGGCGTCCACGTAGCCCGGCCAGACATTGATGTTGCTGCGCGCTCTGCGCCGGGAGCCTAGCATGGCCGCACTCCCGCCAAACCGGAAAGTCTAGGCATCGCTGTCGCCCTGGTCCCTGAGCCGGCTGCGCAGGCGTTCGTTCTCCTCGCGGAGCTGTTCCAGGTCCACCGGTGAGGTGTCCACCGCCGGCCCGGCCACGGTGTCCACCAGGTTGGTGACGCCGGTCAGCCACTCCTCAAGGCCGTCATAGAAGCGGTTCTGGGCATGGCCGGCCTGGATGTCCAGGAAGCCGAGAATCAGCGAGCCGCCGAGCCCCAGCAGCGAGGAACTGAACGCCGTGCCCATGCCCTGAAGGGGCGTCATCAGACCGGCCTGCAGCTCAGCAAACACCGCGCCAAAGTCGCCCTGCCCCATGTCCAGACCCGCGATCACACCACCGACCGCATTGATGGTACCCAGCAGACCCCAGAAAGTGCCCAGCAGCCCGAGAAACACCAGCAGGCTGATGAAATAGCGGGTGATTTCCCGCTGCTCGTCCATCCGGGTGTGGATGCCGTCCAGCACCGTGCGCAGGGACATGGTGGACAGCGAGAACTGGTCGCGTTTGTAGTTGTCCCCCAGCTGCTTGGCCAGGGGCTTCAACAACCGCGGCTCCTGAAGCACGGAAAGACCGGCATGGCCGGTGCGGAACTGGGCGATCCAGCGCAGTTCCGGGAAGAGCACGAAGACCTGGCGGTAGGTCAGCCCGATGCCGACAAGAAGCACGCAGACAATCAGCAGGTTGAACACCCAGTTCGCCATGAAAGCGGTGGCCAGTGGCCGGTAGATCAATACACAGACCGCCAGCACGATGGCCAGAAAGAGTGTCATCCAGAAAAGGGTGTGTTTGGGATTGCTCATCAACACTCTCCGTCGATTGCTGCCAGGCCCTGATGACCGGCGACGGGCCATCCAGAGCAAACCCTAGCATACCGCACCGGTAGGTTGGTTAATCCGCGCTCATTTTTTGAGGGAGGAACGGGAACCGGAATCCTGTTTGCACTGCGCCACCGATCTTCCCGACCATGCCTGATGATGAGGTGGATTATGTCATCAGGGCTTTCCGCGATGCCATCACTGGGCACCGCAGCACTCTGCCTAGCGATCACATCGAATAATTTCTGTAAAGGTGCATTTAGTTTAATTGTTACAGAGTGTGAGCGGTGTCATACTTGAACCCTGTCTTGATGATCGTCGGTCTTTTGCTGTGTCCGGACATTGATGAACCCTGAGACTCGAGCAAAAGCCACATGTCCTTTGAAATCCTGTTTGATGGCAGTTACGAGCGCGTTCGCCGCCACGGAGACGCCTTCTTCGAAGCCTTCTATCAGCGCTTCCTGGCCTCCTCGCCCCTGGTCCGCCAGAAGTTCCACAACACCGATCTGGTGGAACAGCGACGGATGCTGAAGAAATCCTTCTACAGCCTGGTTGTGTTCTACGCTTCCGGCTCCGCCGACGGCGTGCTGGAGCGGATCGCCCGGACCCACAGCGCCCGCGGTTACAACATCACACCGCCGCTCTACGATTACTGGCTGGAGAGTCTGGTGGCCACGGTACGGCAGTTTGATGCCGAGTGTGATGACGATGTGGAGCTGTCCTGGCGGCTGGTACTCAGCGCCGGCATCACCTACCTGAAATTCAAGTACAGCCGTTACTGAGGGATCAGCGGCTCCTGACTCAAGAACTGATCCACCTGCTCATAAATGCGCTTTCCTGCCGGGCTGAGCTTCACCCTGGCAAGCTCCCGATTGAACCGCTCGAGCAGGGCTTCGGCACCTGGCCTCGCCTTGGGTACCAGCAGATGCAGGGTGGCGTCGTCCTCGAACAGCTCAATGGTGCGGATCGACGGTGGCGTGTCGAAGGTGCGCTTGATGGTGTAGCGGCCGGTCGCGAGATTGATGGGTATCAGGTCCACCCGACCCCGCTCCAGCATCAAGAAACAGGATTCCAGGGAGTTGGGCCGGATCCACTGGATCTCTTCATGGTGCTGTAGGTAGGGCCGCAAATCCTCGTTCAAGGCATAACCGTTGGGCCGGCAGAGCCGCACGGGCTGTTCTGCCGACCCAAGATCCCAATCTCTGCCATCGTCTGCCAGGCCGAAGAAGCGCAATTTGATGTGGAACAGGGGATCGGAGGCCAGGAAGTCCTTGGCCCGCTCCGGCGTCACAACGTAGGGGTAGATAGCGGCCAACTCCAGGTTGCGGGCTTCCCGCATGAGCCTGTTCCAGGGCTGACGGCGCATCTCGACCTGGTAATCCAGGCCCTGGAGTACCAGTTCCACCAGCTGCGTTGCGACCCCCGGTACGACCATCTTGGCATCGGAGAATGGTGGATAGGCCGGGCCAGTGCCCACCAGAAGACGTGGACCGTCGCCATGAGCCGTGGTTACCAATCCTGACAGCAGCAAAACCCCGAGTAAAAGCCGGAACCTGGCCACAAACGACCTCCCTGAAACCAACCGTGCTCGCTTTTTAGTACAGTTGATGCAGCAGCACAGTTCAAGGGTTGGCATCGTTATCATTTCCCGCCTCGGACACGGTAGTGCGAAAGCTGCCCGTTTTCGGACCTTCTCACGAAATTGGGAGAAGCCTCCGAAGCTTGATCGCGCACAAATTCTGTTCGGAATTGTTCACTTTTTAGCACCGGTGTTTGCAGGATCTTCTAAGCTCAAAGAAACGGGTAATCGGCGTGACGGGCATTCGTTCTTTTAAAGAGAACGAGTTGTCCCATATAAAACATTTAATTTATCGTTGATGAGGGTATATCTTGGCACGACTCTGATGGAGCCAAAAGGAGCTAGCCTTGTCCGCCTATCTACTGCCATACCTGCCACCGGCCGTGCTTATGCTGGCGGCTCTCGCCGCCTTTACCTTATCTCCGAGGAAGGTTCGCTTTAGCGCCCGGCTGGCCGAGGCATCCGCACTACTCGCTTTCCTGCTTTCCCTGCTGTCCGGGCTTGCGCTGCTGATTTACGGCCCCGGCAACAGCCCCTTGTTGGGTGGCGCGGGCGTCGGCTTTTCCGCCCGCATCGACGTGGTCAGCGCCATCATGCTGCTTCTGGTGTCTTTCGTGGGCTGGATCGTGCTCCGCTATTCTGCCACCTACCTGCGGGGCGAGCCTCGCCAGGGCATTTTCACCGGCTGGATGTGCGCCACGCTGGTTGCGGTGCTGTTGCTGGTCCAGGCCGGTAACCTGCTCCAGCTCATCGTCGCCTGGGTGGCCATTGGCGTTTTCCTGCACCGGCTGCTGCTGTTCTATCCGGATCGGGTTCCCGCGCAGCGGGCAGCCCGCAAGAAAGCATTGACCGGCTGGATTGGCAATCTTTCGCTGCTTGGCGCCGGTCTGTTGCTGGTGGCCGGTTTCGGAACCGGCGATATCGCCGCCATCGCCGAGGCCATCCGGGCCGGCAACATTCCCATGGCGACACCCTGGGCGGCGGCGCTGATCACCGTGGCCGCACTGATGAAATCGGCGCAGTTTCCGGTCCACAGCTGGCTGACCGAAGTCATGGAGACACCGACACCGGTCTCTGCCCTGCTCCACGCCGGCGTGATCAATGCCGGCGGCTTTCTGCTGATCCGCCTGGCCGACGTCATGCTGGTGGCGCCAGGCATGCTGGCAGTCCTGGTCATGGTCGGTGGCTTTACCGCCCTGTTCGGCGGTCTGGTGATGCTGACCCAGCCCACCGTCAAGACCTCACTGGCCTGGTCGACGATCGGACAGATGGGCTTCATGATCCTTCAATGCGGTCTCGGCCTCTTCCCCATCGCACTGCTGCACATCGTGGCCCACTCGCTCTACAAGGCGCATGCTTTCCTGAGCTCGGGCGGCGCCGTCGAGCAGGTGACCAAGCTCCGCCGCCCCGGCCCCATCGCCATCCCCGACGGCGGTGCGGTGGGCAAGGCCTTCCTGGTGGCATTACTGCTGTACGGAGCCATTGGCGCGGTGTTCGGGTTTGAGGGCAAATCGCCCCAGGCCATCGCCCTGGGTGCGGTCCTCATCCTGGGGGTTGCCTATCTGCTGGCCCAGGGCCTGGCGGACGCCGCGCCCCGCACCCTGACCCGTCGCACCGCGATCTATTCCGTGCTGGCCGGTGTCGGTTACTTTGCCTTGCAGACCGGCGCTGAATGGCTCACCCGGGGCACCTTGCCGCCAACCCCGGAGCCCAGGCCGCTGGAATGGGCCCTGGTGATACTGACCGTGGTCAGCTTCGGCCTGGTTGCGGTGGCGCAGGCGATGTTCCCGCTCTGGGCCTACCATCCGGCCGCCGCGGGTCTGAGGGTACACCTGTCCAACGGTCTGTACATAAACGCACTGTTTGATCGCTTCCTGAAAGGCTGGGCGGTACGCAGTAAGCCAGGTAAAACCGGAGCGGAGTCCTCGCAATGATGACCACTGTCAACAGCGCCACCCAACATGCCCACACCCTCGAGCTGGCCGCCGCCGCTATCGCCAGTGTGCCCCCGTTGTGGCCGCTGGACTCGAGCGTGGCCGTCAATCCCTTCCTCGGCCAGACCCACCTGGACCTGGCCACCACCGGTGCCCACCTGGGCCGGGTGGCCGGAGTCCCGGTGACCATGCCGAGGGCCTGGTATCACCAGCGAATTCTTGCCGGTGACATCAGCGACCGCGACCTGGCAGAGACACTGGCGAACGCACCAGCCCGGTCTCGCCCGGCCAACGTCGCCGAGCTGAAGCAGGCATCCGCGAAGAATTCGCCCAAAGCGAAACCGCTGCCCACCGTCGCCGACCTGGCCGCCAGCATCGACGGCATGGATTGGCCAGCCTTCCTGGCCGAAAGATTCGGCGTCTGGGCGGCGGCTTACCTGGACCGGGGCCAGGCGCTCTGGGCAGCCCCCCGCAGCACCAGTGCCTTCGCCGCGTGGCGTGCTTTCGCCAGTCGCGACCTGACGCCGGAGATCATGGGGCTCTCGGGCTTTGCCGCCCACATCGAGAACGCGCCTCAAAGGGCCGAGGAAGTGATTCTGCGGGCGGTTTACCGGCTCGGCCTGGATCAGGAGTCGCTGGACACCTATTTCCACCAACTGCTGATGACCTTGGGCGGCTGGGCGCAATCGGCCCGCTACAGGCTCTGGCAGGCCGAACTGGACGGCGGCTGGGACAGCACCGGCCGGGATTTCCTCGCCATTCGGCTGATGTGGGAAGAGGCCCTGTTCGCCCAATACGAAACCCGCATCGCCACTCAATGGCAAAGCGTCCGTGCCGCCCATGCGGTACGCCCCGAGCCGGAGGCCAATGGCATCATTGACGCCATTCTGCAGGAAGCCTTCGAGCGTGCCTCCCAGCGCGCCCTGGCCGCCACCCTGGAGGCGCAGCCGACATCACAGCCGCAAACACGCCCTGCCCTGCAGGCAGCTTTCTGTATCGATGTCCGCTCGGAAGTCTTCCGCCGGGCGCTGGAATCGGTGGATCCGGACACCCGCACCCTCGGGTTTGCCGGCTTCTTCGGCATTCCCACCGCCCACCGGCGCTTTGCCTCCGATCTTTCCGAGTCAAGGCTACCGGTTCTGCTGACGCCCGCGGTGTCCAGTTGTGCCACCGGCCCGGAGAATGCCGAAGCTGACAAGGAGACCCGTTTCAAGTCCCGGGCAATACGCGCCTGGAACCGCTTCAAGCTGGCGGCGGTCTCCTCCTTCGCTTTTGTGGAGGCCACCGGCCCCATCTACATGGCCAAGCTGGTCCGCGACGCCATCGGTGTGCGCAGCCCCTCGCTGCCCTCCGATCCGCCGCCCCGCTTCGATCCGGAGCTGAGCGACGACGCCAGGGTCGACACCTCCGAGAAGATCCTGCGGGCCATGTCGCTGACCAGCAATTTTGCACGCCTGGTGCTGCTCACCGGCCACGGCGCCCGGGTAGTCAACAACGCTCACGCCAGCGCGCTTCATTGTGGCGCCTGTGGTGGCTACTCCGGTGAAGTCAATGCCCGGCTGCTCGCCCAGCTGCTCAATGACCCGACCGTGCGTCAGGGTCTGGCCGAGCGGGCCATAGAGATTCCGGAAGATACCCTGTTCCTTGGCGCCCTGCACGACACCACCACGGACGCGGTGGTCATCTTCGAGGACGGCCATGACACCCAAAACCACCAGGAGGATCTCCGCCAGGCCCGTGCCAAGCTGGCCAAAGCCGGCGCCATGACCCGCACAGAGCGGGCCCTGCGCCTGCCCGGAGCCCGCAAGGAGCGCCATGTCACGAAGCGCAGCCAGGATTGGGCCGAAGTCCGGCCGGAATGGGCGCTGGCGGGGTGCAAGGCCTTCATAGCCGCGCCGCGGCATCGTACCGTCGGCAAGAGCCTGGAGGGACGCGCCTTCCTGCACGACTACGACTGGCAACAGGACGATGGCTTCGGTGTGCTGGAACTGATCCTGACCGCTCCGGTGGTGGTGGCCAGCTGGATCAGCCTGCAGTACTACGGCTCAACCGTGGCACCGGAGACCTTTGGCGGCGGCAACAAACTGCTGCACAACGTGGTGGGCGGCATGGGTGTGGTTGAGGGCAACGGTGGCGTGCTGCGGCCGGGCTTGCCCTGGCAGTCCGTGCACGACGGCGAGCGCTATATCCACGAACCTCTGCGGCTGTCGGTCTGCATCGAAGCGCCAACCCAGGCCATTACGGACATCCTCGAAAAGCATGAGAACGTCCGTCAGCTCTTCGACAATCGCTGGCTACACCTGTTCGCACTGGACGAGCATGGCAGCATGGCCTGGCGTTACGCCGGTAACCTGGAATGGCAGCCCACTGCGGAACAGAATGTTTGAAATGGTGCCCCGGGCCGGACTTGAACCGGCACAGCCTAACGGCCGAGGGATTTTAAGTCCCTTGTGTCTACCAATTTCACCACCGGGGCATGGGCGGGATTTGCGGCGAGATTGTATAAGGCCCCCCAGGTGAACGCAATTCGGATGCGCTTCACAGGTGTGCGCTACCCCGGTAGACATAGCCGGCGATTTTCGGCGTCTTCGGCACGTACATCTTTTCCAGCTTGTCGATGACGAAACCGGCCTCCTCAAGCAGGCTGGCGATGGGTCGGTTCAGGTGGCAGCCGCCAGCGATTTTCTTCCACGCCGGGGTGATCCTGTTCTGCCATTTCCGCACGCCGGGGTCCGGGGACTGGCCGTGCTCGAGGAATAGCAGCTGGCCGTCGGGTTTCAGTACGCGGCGCATTTGCGCCAGGGCGGCCTGGGCGTCCGGTATGGTGCAGAGAGTGAAGGTCAGCAGCACCGTATCAACGCTGTTGTCCGCCAGCGGTATCTTCTCCCCCGGCAGATCCAGCCACTCCACCGGTACCGGGGATTCTGCCAGGTTGGCGGCCGCCTTCCGGCGCATGCCGGCGGACGGCTCCAGGCCATACACCAGGCTTACCCGGTCCGGATCATAGAACGACAGGTTGATGCCGGAGCCCATACCCACCTCCAGAACCTTCCCTTTGCAGTCAGGCACCACCTGGCCACGGAGTTTCATGACCTGCCCTACCGAGCAGGTGCAGTCGATGAGATGCGGCAGTATGCGTTCGTCGTAGAAGCCCATGGTTCACGAAGGTCCTGGCATTCTGTAGAGTGAAATTTTGATCAGCGGCCTCCATCATATCCTGAGGCCTTGACCTAAAGCATGAAAGTGAGCCAACGGGTACTACAATATACAAAACCGTAGACCATGTAGTGTGATTGACCGCATGCCATGAACGTTTTTGTGCCAGAGCCGGAGGTCCCGTGGAACTAGATCCTATCCTGTTGTCCCGTATTCAGTTCGCGTTCGTGGTGTCTTTTCATGCCATCTTCCCTGTTTTCACCATCGGTCTTGCGTCCTTCATAGCGCTGCTTGAGGCACTGGCATTCAAGACCGGAGACCCCATGTGGCAGCGGCTCTCCGGCTTCTGGACCAAGGTCTTTGCCGTGGTGTTCGGCATGGGGGTGGTGTCGGGCATCGTGATGTCTTTCCAGTTCGGTACCAACTGGAGCAATTTTTCCCAGGCAACCGCCAACTTTATCGGGCCGGTTCTGAGCTACGAGGTGGTCACGGCGTTTTTCCTCGAAGCCGCCTTCCTCGGGGTTCTGCTGTTTGGCCGGGACAAGGTACCGCCGGGGGTTCACCTGCTGTCGGCAATGATGGTGGCGCTGGGCACATTCATCTCGTCCTTCTGGATACTTTCCGCCAACAGCTGGATGCACACCCCCGCCGGTGTGGAGCTTCGGGACGGCATCTTCCACGTGGTGTCCTGGAGTGAGGCCATTTTCAACCCCTCCTTCCCCTATCGTTTTGCCCACATGGCGCTGGCGTCCTTCCTGACCGGCGGTTTTGTGGTGGCCGGTGTCAGCGCCTGGTACCTGCTCAATGGGCGCGAGGTGGAAACCAACCGCAAAGCCCTGTCCATGTGTCTCTGGATGCTGCTGATCATCGCGCCCGCCCAGGCGGTGGTGGGTGATTTCCACGGCCTCAACACCCTGGAGCACCAACCCATGAAAGTGGCGGCCATGGAGGGCAACTGGGAAACCCAGCCCCGGGTGCCGCTGATCCTGTTCGCCCTGCCCGACCAGGAAAACCAGACCAATCACTTTGAGCTGGCGATACCCGGCCTGGCGAGCCTGATTCTCACCCACGAGTGGGACGGAGTGGTGCCGGGGCTCAACGAGGTACCGGTGGAGATGCAGCCGCCGGTGGCACCCGTGTTCTGGTCGTTCCGGGTCATGGTGGGGCTCGGGCTGCTGATGATTGCGGTCGCGATTACCGGGCTGATCCTGCGACGCGGCGACCGGTATTGGCGCACGCCCTGGTTCCTCCAGAGCCTGAGGGTGATGAGTGTGACCCCGTTCATCGCGGTTCTGGCGGGCTGGTTTGTCACCGAAATGGGGCGCTCGCCCTGGCTGGTGCACAACATGATGTCCCATGCCGATTCGGTCACGCCATCGCTCACCGGCGGCATGGCCCTGTTCAGCCTGATCGGCTACATCGTCGTCTATGGCCTGGTCTTCAGCGCCGGGGTTTACTACCTCATGCGAGTGCTCTACGCCGGTCCCGAGGACGAGCGCAACACCGGGGAATCCGACAGCGACCGGCCCAAGCGCCCGTTCTCGGCGACACACGTCCCCTTTGAACTGGACGAGAAAAGCTCCGATGACCACAAAGCCGCGCCGCAGGGAGGGAAATGAACATGCTGGGAATTGATCTGGTCATTATCTGGTCCTTCATCATCGGCTTTGGCGTGATCATGTATGTGCTGATGGATGGGTTCGACCTGGGCGTGGGTATTCTCTTCCCGTTCGCGCCGGACGAGGAATCCCGGGACATCATGATGAATACCGTGGCGCCGGTCTGGGACGGCAACGAAACCTGGCTGGTGCTGGGTGGTGCCGGCCTGCTGGCGGCGTTTCCACTGGTCTACTCCATTCTGCTGCCGGCCCTGTACATCGGCGTTTTCCTGCTGCTCACGGGGCTGATCTTCCGGGGTATCGCGTTCGAGTTCCGATTCAAGGCCCGAAGCTCCCGCTACCTGTGGAACTGGGCCTTTGCCGGCGGCTCCACCGTTGCCGCATTCGCCCAGGGGGCGGTCGTTGGCGCCTATATCGAGGGCTTTGAGACCGCAGACCGGATGTTCGTGGGCGGCGCCCTGGACTGGCTGACGCCCTTCTCCGTGCTCACCGGTTTCGGTCTGCTGGCGGGCTACGCCCTCCTCGGCAGTACCTGGCTGATCATGAAAACCGAAGGGGAGCTGCAGGAGTGGGCCTATCGGCTGGCACCGCCGCTGCTGTTCGTTGTTCTGGCGGTCTTTGCGGTCATCGGCATCTGGACGCCCTTTGTTGACGAGATGGTGCGCGAGCGCTGGTTCGGCACCCTGACCATCATCTGGATCCTGCCGGCACTCACGCTGCTCTGCGCCTACCAGATCCTCAGGTCCGTCAAGCGGCGTCTCGAGGGTACACCGTTCGTGGCAACCCTGGGTCTTTTCCTGTTCACCTATCTGGGTCTGCTGGTCAGCCGGTGGCCCTATGTGGTGCCGCCGGATTACACGGTCTGGGACGCCGCCTCGGCGCCGGAATCGCAGCTTTTCCTGCTGGTGGGCGTGCTGTTCGTGGTTCCCGTTGTGCTCGCCTATACCGCCTGGACCTACTGGGTCTTCCGGGGCAAGGTGCGGGCCGGTGAGGGCTACCACTGAGTGGGTTCCGAGCCACCCTCCGATTCTGCGTGTGACGCCCGGCAATGGCTGGCGGGCCTGGCCTTGGAGGCTCGTCGTGAGATCCGGATGGCCGTGGTGGCGGGCAGCCTGGCCGGGCTGATGACCATACTGCAGATGGTGGCTATTGCCGCCATCGTGCACAAAGCGGTAGTCGGTGGAATGGCCGTGGCGGCCCTGGCGCCCTGGTTCGCCCTCCTGCTGGTTTCGCTGTGTGGCCGGGCCGTCGCCCAGAGCCTGCAGGGAAAAATGATGGCCCGCAGCAGCGATGTGGTGCGCCGCCACGCCCGGGAGCAGCTGATGACGGCCTGGGAGCACCTCGGCCCTGTCCGGTTGCGTGAGGAGTCCGCCGGCAGCCTGAGCCGCGAATGGCTGGACCACATCGAGGCCCTGCACGGGTATTTTGCCCGCTACCTCAGCCAGCGCACCCTGGCGCTGCTGGTGCCACTGCTGATTCTGGCGGTGGTTGCCTGGTTCGACTGGCTGGCTGCCCTCTTGCTGTTGCTGGCGGCGCCGCTGATCCCGATGTTCATGGCGCTGGTGGGTATGGGGGCGGAGAACCTCAACCGGCGTCACTTTGAAGCCATCGGGCGCCTTTCCGGCCAGTTCCTCGACCGCGTCCGGGCACTCACCACGCTGCAGCTGTTCGGGCGCGCCGAAGCCGCGGCGAACCAGTTGCAGAGGCGCTCGGATGAGTACCGCCGGCTGACTATGCGGACCCTCAAGGTGGCCTTCCTGTCCTCCGCTGTGTTGGAGTTCTTTGCCGCCGTCAGCATTGCGGTGGTGGCGATGTACATCGGCTTTGGTCTGCTGGGTTATATCGATTTCGGGCCGGCACCGGAGCTTACGCTCTTCAGTGGTCTGCTGATCCTGATGCTGGCGCCGGAGTTCTTCCAGCCCCTGCGCCTGCTGGCCCAACACTATCATGACCGGGCTGCGGCCCTGGGCGCCGGCCAGCTGATCACCCAGCGCCTGGCCAGGGCGCGGCAAGTGGCGGCACCGGAAACCGCTCCGTCGGGCTCCCGCTCCGGTAATACCATCGAGCTTGAACAGGTTTGCGTCCGGTTCGAGGACGGTCGCCTCGGTCTGGACACCCTGTCACTGACCCTGCATGCCGGCGAGCGTCTTGCCGTGACCGGTCCCTCCGGCAGCGGCAAGACCACTCTACTGAGCCTGTTGGCGGGCTTCGTGCAGCCCAGCCAGGGCAGGGTCTCGGTGTTTGGCAGCCGGCCCGGGGCACGGCCGTTCGGTTGGCTGGGTCAGTCACCCTATCGGGTGCATGGCAGCTGGGCTGAACACCTTCGACTGGTGGCACCCGAGGCCAGTGACGAGGCCCTGATGACGGCACTGGAGCAGGCCGGCCTCGGGGAGCTGGTGCTGGCCCGTCCGAAGGGCCTGGCCAGCAGCATCACCGAACAGGGACAGGGGTTGTCCGGCGGCCAGGCCCGGCGCCTGAGCCTGGCGCGACTGTTTCTGGCAAAGCCGGATCTGATCCTGCTGGACGAACCCACCGCCGGCCTGGACCCGGACACCGAACAGCGGGTGCTCAGCGCTCTGGCGGACTTTACCAGCCGCGGCTGCACCCTGGTGTTTGCAACCCACCACGACAGCCTGCTTGCGCTGGCAACCCGGACACTGGCACTGCCGGTCAGGGGCGGTGGCCGTGCGTGACCTCTGGCCCTGGTTGAAACTGATTGGCCGGCGACGGGGCCGGCTGGCTGTCGGCCTGCTGTTGCTGACTCTGACCCTGGCGGCCGGCATTGCACTGCTGGCCCTGGCGGGCTGGTTCCTGACCGCCGCCTCGCTGGCGGGACTTTTGCTGGCCGCCGGAGCCGCGGTCAGCTTCGATGTCTATGTGCCCGGCGGTGGTATCCGTTTCTTCGCGCTGACCCGAACCGTCAGCCGTTATGCCGAGCGGGTTTACAACCACGACACCGTCCTGCGCCTGCTGGCGGATCTGCGGGTGCATCTGTTCCGGAATCTGGCCCGCCTCGCATCGGGACGAAGGCCCGCCCTGCGCGGCGCCGACTGGCTGGCCCGCCTCACCAGTGATCTGGACAGCCTGGACAGCCTGTACCTGCGCCTGGTGGCCCCCCTGGCGCTGGCCCTGTTGTTGTCGTTGGTTTTGACGGTGGTGACCGCCTGGTTGCTGGGGCCAGGCGCGGCGGCCCTGGTGGCGTTGCTGCTGGGGCTGTCACTGCTGTCTGCGACCTGG